>NZ_JBJKTM010000010.1:0-69583 GCF_046580785.1 Latilactobacillus sp. VITA-14 | reverse complement strand
AGTGGATCTGCAGTTGGTTCAAGACACGCTGAATCACCGTCCCCGCCGCTGTTATCCAGCGGATGTTATGCCACAACTGGTTTAACTTTCTAGACCAATTATAAGAATAGGCCATTAGTGTTGCACTTAACTTGACAATTGAGGAAAATAATTAATAAAATAATTGAAAATAACTTAAAAATTAACTTGATTGTGAGTATGTTAACAGCTGAAATTATAATGCTGTGAAAAATATAGAAAAAGTTTGATAAAGGGGACATCTTGGCTGCAAGCAACTACTATGAAAATTGAAATATAAAAAGTTTGAAAATATTAGTGTTAAATCAAAGAAAATAGGTGTAATTAATTTTGGAAAATACATATGGCTTAATGAAAGAAGCTTTAAACGTTTCTTCTAATAGAGCACAATTGAACGCAAATAATATTGCTAATGTCAATACGCCGGGTTTCAAAGCTAAACGAATCGAGTTTGAAAGTGTTTTGAATAATGCTTTGGACCAAGAAACACACCTAAAAACTACATCTAAAATGCATATGCAAGCAGGCGGGGCAATTGAACCGCATGAAAGCGTGCGCAATGATACGGCTGTTAAAGAAAATGGCAATAACGTTGATTTAGATGTTGAGATGTTAAATCAGGCACAAAATGGTTTGAATTATAGCGCGTTGACATCACAACTCAAAGGGCGTTACCAAATGATGAGTTATGTTTTGAATCATTAATGGTAAGACTAAATTGGAGAAGAGGAGATCAGAGTGAGTATTTTTAATGGATTGCAGATCAATGCCAGCGGCTTAGCCTTAGAGCGGTTAAAGCTTGATACGACATCAACTAATATTGCAAACGTCAATACAACACGAACGCCGGAAGGTGGCCCGTACCGCCGGAAGTCAGTTCAATTCGCTGAAAATTTACGTCAAGTCGAAGCAGACAATGGAAATATCATGGAAGCCAACAAACGACAGAGTTCCGGTGTAAGAGTGACTGGCATTGCACAGGATCAAACTGAGAAGTTGAGTTATAAACCAGATGACCCCGATGCCGACCAAAATGGTTATGTTCATTTACCGAATGTTAACTTGGCGGATGAGATGATCGACTTGATCCAATCGCAAAGATCTTACGAAGCAAATGTTGCTTCGAGTCAGGTCAATAAGCAGATCTTGAGTAAGGCACTAGAAATATCAGAAAATTAGGAGAGATAAAATGGCACAGGTCAATGGTATTAACGGCTTAAATAATTATGCTACTCAACTGCGCAAAGTTACTGGACTCGATAATTCTGATCAGACAGTTAAAGGCGCCGGTAAAACATTCGGTGATTATTTGGATCATGCTTTATCCGGTTTAAATTCAAGCATGAAAGTTATGGATCAGTCGACTACCGATATGATCAGTGGAAAACAAGATGACTTAGGGCAGGTCATGATCAATATGACTGAAAGTCAATTAACTTTACAGACTGCAGTTCAAGTTCGTAATAAAGCTTTGGAAGCTTATAACGATCTTAAGAACATGCAGTTTTAGTCGTGTAGTGGGGGCTTGGAAGTGGATAAAGTAAAGGACTTTTTTGGAAACTTAAAAGACAAATGGTCTAATCTAAATCGTTTAGTAAAAATTGCTATCATAGCTGGTTTGATCAGCATACTTGCTGCTGGTGGGATCGTATATTATCTGAACACCAGAGTTGAGTATGCCGTTTTGTTTTCGAATTTAAGTGACGCAGACGCTGGGACGGTTACGAAAGATTTGGAAGATCAAGACATCAAGTACAAGTTAAAAGATGATGGTAAAACGATCTTAGTTGATAAGACAAAAGTCGACCAGTATCGGATCGATATGGCCGTCGATAACAAACTGCCCGATAGTTCACAAGGCTATGAGTTATTTGATGATACCAGCATGATGACCACTGATGAAGACCGTAAGATCATGTATCAGCGGGCAACGACTGGTGAGCTGGAACGTTCGATCGGTTCTTTAAATGCTGTCAAAAAAGCTAAAGTAATGTTAACGATGCCTGATGATGATGTCTTTAGTGATGATGCCAAAGGAAAAAAAGCCAAAGCATCGGTTGCATTGACGTTGAATGGCAACACGATCTCAAATTCAGCAGTTAAAGGGATCGTTGAGTTGGCCACAGGTGCCGTTAAGGGATTAACAGCCGAAAACGTTAAAGTTGTTGATAGTAATGGAAATGTATTGGCTGATGGGAATAATGACAATGATGATCTGACAGGTGCGAACAGTAAATATATGCAGATCCAAAAACAGTTTGAAAAACAACTTGAAAAGAAGATCACACGTGTTTTGGGCCCATTAGCTGATGGAAACAAAATCAGCGTCGCAGTTAACGCTGACCTTAATTTTGACGCACTGGAACGCAAGACTACGAAATATAGCAATCCAAATTTACGGAGTGAAAATGTTCAAGCTAATGGGAACCAAGAACAGATCCAACAAGCACAGACTGGTCAAACCGATGATAATGTCTCTAACGTAACTGGCGATAATACCGATAATGGCGCTTCATATAGCCGGACGATCAATAATGAATTAGATACTGATGTGACTAAGCAAGTTAGCGCACCGGGAACTGTGAAGAGATTAACGACCTCTGTTGCTATTCGTGGAGATGTTAGTGGGGACCAGCAGGCGCAGATCAAAAGTATTGTGCGTTCAGCCATCGGTTACGATAAGGATCGTGGTGATAAAGTTACTGTTCAAGCTTTAGATGTTCCAGACACGACACCAAAAGTTCATAAGACTAAGACGGTGAAGAATAATGTGCCGTGGTGGTACATCGCCCTTCCGATCGGTGTCATCGCAATCGCTGGTATCGCAGCCTTTTTGATCATTCGCAAGAAACGCCAAGATGACGATGATGACTACTACGATGATGATTATGATGTCGATGTAACTGATGATTCACCACAACCTGGACCTACTTCTTCAGCGAATAGTGAGCCGTTACTGGAAGCAAAACAAGAGGAAAAAACAGTACCTCTGCAGGAAAAACCAGAAGTCAAAGAAAGACAAGCTAAGGATAAACAGGCTAAAGATTATGCCCAGACTAATCCAGCAGTTCCAGCTGAATTGCTGAAAGCTTGGATGAAAGATCATCACTAGGAGGGGAAATAAGAGATGGCTCAATTGAGTGGAGTAAAAAAAGCGGCGATCTTAATGATCTCTTTAGGGTCAGAAGCGTCCTCCCAGGTAATGAAACTTTTACCTGACAGTATGATTCAAAAAGTCAGTTATGAAATAGCTAATACAGATTATGTGACTCCAGAAGAAAAGAATGCTGTCATCGATGAATTTGTCGACACTGCCACAGCCAGACAATATGTTTTGGATGGTGGGATCGACTACGCAAAGGATCTTTTAGTTAATTCGTTAGGGCCGCAACGAGCCAAAGAAGTTCTGGATGTTTTGAACACGATCCAGTTGCGGGAACAACCGTTTAACATTGCCCGTCGTGCTAATGAGCAGCAATTAGTTAATTTGCTAGTAGAAGAACATCCACAAACTATTGCTTTGATATTGTGTTATATGCAGGCTGAGAAGGCTGCCAGTGTTTTGTCAGAATTTCCAGATGAATTGCAATCTGATGTAGCTGAACGAGTGGCAACGATTTCGGCCACTTCACCAGAAACGATTCAGCGGATCGAAAAAGTTATGGAAGATAAGTTTTCCAATGTGGTTGATGGTGAACGTGAGAGTATCGGTGGTGTCGGCGCATTGGTCGATATCTTGAATTCAACGGGCCGCAGTACTGAAAAGACGATCTTGGCCGGTCTGGAAAGCAGACAGCCAGAATTGGCCAGTGAAGTTCAGGCCAACCTATTTACTTTCGAAGATATTACTACTTTGCAAGCGTTGGATGTGCAAAAAGTATTACGTGATGTGACAAACGATGTATTAGAGCTGGCCTTGAAAGGCAGCGATGATCGTATCAAAGACTTTATCTTCGGTAATATGTCACAACGTGCGGTTGAAAATATCAAAGAAGATCTTGAATTTATGGGTCCAACTAGATTATCAGCTGTCGAAGAAGCACAACAAAAAGTTGTCGCAGTTATTCGGAAGTTAGACGAAAGAGGCGAGATCTATATTGGTCGAGGAGGTCAAGACAGCATTGTCTAATAATATTTTGAAACAGCAGGCAATGCCCCTGCATGGTAAGAAAGTTGGTATAAAGACAGCAGATTTTGTTCCTCAAATAAAAAAGCAAGATCCACAGTTAACAGCTCTTGACGCTAAATTAGCACATCAGACGGCAGCTTACCAGCAAAAGCTAAAACAGCTGAAAGCTGAGATGTTAGTAGATGCAAAACAAAAGGCAGCAGAAATCAAGCAAGAAGCCTATGATTCTGGTTATGCTCAGGGAAAAAAAGATGGATACCAGGAGGCTGTGACAAAAGGACAACAAAAAATGGCACCTCTAGTCAAGCAGGCACAAGATAACGTGGAGCAAAGTCTGGCAGAGTCAAAACAGTACCTGGCAGAAAAACAGGATGAGATCACTTCTTTTGCAGTACAGTTGGCCGAAATTATTTTGAAGACGCAGTTGGAACTAACGCCAGAAAAGATCACTGCAATTTTGAGTCCATTATTATTCGAACTCGAAAAACCAAATGAAGTATTGATGGTCTGGGCTAACTCCGCTTATCATGAATCACTGACCACTAAGTTAGAGCAGGTCAAAGAAGAAATTCCTGATCTGCGTTACATAATTTTTGATGATGATAGTTTAAATGCTTTGCAGCTGCGTGTCGAATCAAACGAATCGGTAGTTGATATTGACATTAAAAAGGAATTACAAGGTTTTCTGGAACAATTGTGAGGTAAATAAATGACAAAGATAAAGATCCCCTTTAAAAATTATTTAAACCAAGCGAAAAAATATCCTTTTTATTCGGTATACGGCAAAGTCAGCGAAGTTGTTGGTCTTGTGATCAAAGTCGAAGGTTTGCAAGCCTTCGTCGGTGAAGTCTGTGAGGTCTATGCGAAAAAAGCGGGAAAAAAGACAGTGACGGAGGTTGTTGGATTCGTTAAACAAACGGTCTTATTGATGCCATTAGATGAGCTAGAGGGGATCGCGCCGGGTTGCCTAGTGGCTGCAACTGGCAAGACACTTGAAGTCAAGGTTGGGCCAAAAATGCTGGGACATACTTTCGATGGCCTAGGACGTCCATTGAAAGGTTCCAAGCTTGACCAGTCTGAAATGGTCGGGTATCCAGCGATGCAGGAAGCCCCAGATCCATTTAAACGGCAAGACATTGAAAAAATCATGCCGACTGGTATTCGAGCAATCGATGGATTATTAACGGTTGGCGAGGGACAGCGAGTCGGGATCTTTGCCGGCAGTGGGGTCGGTAAAAGTACTTTGCTGGGGATGATCGCTAAGTATTGTCAGGCCGATGTGATCGTGATCGGTTTGATCGGTGAACGTGGCCGTGAGGTGAGAGAATTTATCGAAAAAGACTTGGGTGAAGGTTATGCTAAGTCGATCGTAGTGTGTGCTACTTCTGATATGCCGCCCTTAGTTCGGCTGAAAGGTGCATATACGGCCACGGCAATTGCTGAGTATTTTCGTGATCAGGGCAAAAAAGTTGTTTTGATGATGGATTCGGTCACACGTTTTGCGATGGCTCAACGTGAAATTGGTCTATCAACTGGGGAACCGCCAACTACCCGGGGTTATACTCCTTCGGTTTTTGCCGAATTACCCAAGTTGATGGAAAGAAGCGGAATGTCTGACAAGGGTTCGATCACAGCATTTTATACGGTCTTGGTCGAAGGTGACGACATGAACGAACCGATTGCTGATGCAGTTCGCGGGATCTTAGACGGGCACATTATTTTATCGCGAGAAATTGCGGCCCAAAATCATTATCCGGCAGTTGATGTTCAACCTAGTGTCAGTCGTTTGATGAAATCGTTGGTCTCTCAAGAACATAATATCCATGCCAGTGAATTGCGTGAAAATTTGAAAACATACGCTGATGCGAAAGATTTGATAGATATCGGGGCATATAAGAGCGGAACAAATCCTGTGATCGACTATGCTGTGCAGCTGCACAAACCGATCGATGACTTTTTGCAACAAGCCGTGGATGAATTTTCAAGTTTCACAGATACAGAGGAGAGATTGCAGCAGTTGTTTGCTTCGAATAATGTTTTAGGTGACGGTCGGATCACTGCAGAAGGGTAGGGAGATCAGGGATGGAAGAATTTAATTTTTCATTACAAAAAGTGCTGGAATATCGTTTGCAAGTTGAAGACCAGGTCAAGGGGCATTTTGCTGAAGTCAACCGCCTGGAAAACGAGAAAAATACTGAATTGGATCAAGTCATGCAAGAAAAAGACAGCATGATGGAAACTCCACAATTTTCAGTTAGCAGAATGCAAGTCACACGACGCTATATTCAAGCTCTTAACGACCAGATCATGATTTGTCACGATCAACTGTTGGGGTTGCAAGCACAAAAAGAGCAAATTCGCAGTGAATTGATCGAAGCACAGAAACAACGGAAAATATTAGAGCGGCTTAAAACAAAGCAGCTTGCACAATATCAAAAGGAGCTAGCCCATGAGGAACAAAAGCAGTTGGATGATTTTCACCGGCCACAACAAAATGTAAATATCGCTTGACCTTGACGTTAAAGCAAGGGTTTGAAAGGAGGACAATGAAATGCAAAAGGTAGTTACAGGTAAGAAAATTGCTGGTTTGCAGGTTGCTAAAGCCAAGCCAACCAAAAAACAAACGGGGAAATTTCAGGCTTTTTTAGCACAAGATAAGCCGGAAATTGCGGTTAATGATGATAAAGGTTTCAGACAAAAAAAGGCTAAAAATCGACTAGAGACTTCTAAAGACATGCTTAACATGCATATTAAAACTACTGATTCGCAAACAAAAAAAGAGCTAGAGCAAGTCTTGCAAATTGACTCGAAAACGTTCCAACAGTTAGTAAACGGTACAGTTTCTTTGGATGACTTGGTCAAGCAAGGAAAAGTCCAAATATCGCCTGATTTGCTGGAAGGACTCAAGGAATTAGTTAGCAGTAGCAATCATTTGAAAAAGCAAAATATTTTACTAGAGATCGAGCATGACCAATCAGAAGCAGTCGAACCGCTCCAAGAAAATGATAACGCCGGAAAAAATGAAAAATTACCTAAGAATGCTGCTCCTCCACTAGACTTAAAGCAAGCCAAGGCAGGACCGATAGCCGAAATTATTGCAGACAATGACGTTGCACCACAACAAACCGAGCAATTTGGCGAAAATCCGGCACAAAGCGTAATTGACTTGGATGAAATGTCTGCAACCCAGCAAGCGACCTTGAAGGAACAGATAGCAAACTTTGTTAGTATGGTAACTTCTAAGTCAGCTGGTGAAAGCCAGGCTATTCAAGAATCTAACTCGACAATAAATCTGGTTGTGAGTTCGGACACAAAGATCAAGCAGGAAGCTGCTCAGCAGACTGATCTGGAAGTTGAGTCGGTTCAACCTACAAAGATCATTGAGAGCCCGTTAGTTTCTAAAGCAGGGCAGCTGGGTAAACAAGAAATTAAAACATCACCTGAAGTTGCAGCGATGGCAGACGAGCTTTCAGTATCGTCGCTAAAACAGTCAGCGGAAATTTTATCAGTTAGTTCAAAAATCTTGATCGGTACGAAAGCTTCGCTAGCAGGACAAAAACAAGCAGCTGAAATCATAGATTTTAGTGAGCTTACAGATAGAACGTGTATGGTAAGCGTAGTTGAACAAAAAAGCGCGACAGTTACGCAAGCTAATGTGGGGCAAAAAGTAACAACGATAACTAGACCGGTCGAGCAGGTCGTGAGAAATTTGCAAAAAGCACTTACTCCAGTAGTTGAGAAAAGCTTGTTATCCAGTAAGGGCAATACCCAGAGCATAGTTTTTAATTTGAAACCGGCTAATCTGGGTGAGATGAAAGTTGCGGTAAAGACGAATGAACAGGCAGTCAGCCTAGAATTTGAAGTTCAAAATAGTACTGCACGTGATATGTTACAAAAAATCACACATAAATTAGAGCAGATCATGGAGCAGCTGCAGCTTGATCCAACGACTAAAACATTGAAACAAGTTGAAACTGTGAGACAAACGGCGGAAACTTCTGAACTTTTAGGCGAGCAGCGAGATGGTCCAGCTGGTGATTTCATGCAAAATGAGCAAGAACAGCAACGCCGATTTGCACGTTCGCACAAGACGAGGACACAAGTGGTCAGTGAAGAACATTTGCCAGGCGAAGAACAAATCAAGCACGGAACGATCAGTTTGTTGGTTTGAGCGTCTCAGAGTATGCGTGATCAAAGGAGGAATATATTTCATGGACAATTTAAGCGGTGTACAAGCAAACAGTCTTGGCAGTTCGAGTGAGATAACAAAAAGTACTTCACAAAACGGTGCTGCTAAAAATGCTTTGGGACTTTCAATGGATGATTTTTTGAAGATCTTAGCGACATCAATGTCTAACCCTTCCATGACCGGAGATGGAGATTCCAATAGCAGTGGTACAGATTATATTTCACAAATGGCACAATTTGCTACCTTACAGGAATTAAATAATATGTCGACAATGATGAATAATTCTTTGCTTTTAGGGCAGCAACAACAAGCTTTCAATTTAATGGGCAAGGATGTCACAGTTGTTGATGAACAAGGCAATGAAAAGCAAGGAAGAGTTGATAAAGTCAACTTTACTGGCGGTATTGCCAAGCTGACCGTCAACGGTACGGAATATGAAATGGGTGCCATCAAAGAAGTTAGAGAACCAAAAGATTAAAAAATAGCAAAATTTAAAAAGATGCTACACAAATAGGAGGAATTTTAAATGTTACGTTCATTGTATTCAGGTGTTTCAGGAATGAAGAGTCAACAAACCAGGTTGGATGTTATTTCCAACAACATTGCTAATGCGAACACGATCGGCTTCAAGTCAAGCCGTGCTAACTTTTCAGATATTTTAAGTCAGACAACTGCGAATGCTTCAGGACCACGTGCAACCGTTGGCGGTATTGATGGTAAGCAAGTTGGACTTGGGGTTCAGGTCGGTGCGATCGATACAGACATGGGTCAAGGTATTCAAAACACGACTGGCCGTGCTTTGGACTTATATATCAATGGTAGCGGGTTTTTAGTATTTGAGCGAGATGGTAATAATGGTCAGGTTTATTCACGTAACGGTGCTTTGAAGATCGATGCTAATGGCAACTTGACTAATGCTGATGGTTTACGTGTGATGGGCTATGCTCCCGGACAGGAAGGCGGAGCGTTAACTCGAATTACAGTACCAGCTCAAAATGCAGCTGGTGAAAAGTTAGTTGAAGGTCACGTTTCAATCGGTCCTGATGGCAAAGTTACTGCGCGTTATGGCGCGGAAGATGAAGTGATCGGTACAGTGTCGATTGCTACGTTCAGTAATCCAGCCGGCTTAAGCAAGATCGGTAACAGCACTTATGAAATATCACAGGATTCTGGTAATGCCAATAATTTAGTACCTGGTACAGATGGGACCAACACTTTATTAGCGGGGACATTGGAAGATTCTAACGTTGACTTAGCGCAAGAATTCTCTGACATGATCGTTACAAGCAGAGCATATCAGGCCAATGCAAGGAGTATCACAACGTCAGACGAGATGTTGCAAGAATTGATCAACCTAAAGAGATAGTGAGCGAAACAACGCGGTTAGGAGACGAGCAATATCGGGTTTAGACATCATGGTGCGTTTTTGGCACCGTGATGTTTAAACTGGATAGGCGCAGATTCCTGCGTTGAGAAACTGTCCTAGAATAGTGAGCGAAACAACGCGGTTAGGAGACGAGCAATATCGGGTTTAGACATCATGGTGCGTTTTTGGCACCGTGATGTTTAAACTAGATAGGCGCAGACTCCTGCGTTGAGGAGCTGTCCTAAGATAGTGAGCGAGGTAAGCCGGGTAGGACTCGAGTACTAACGGACTTCTAGGCCATAATGCGTTTTTTAGCATTGTGTGTGGAAGTTGGTTAGACGGAAAGTCCTGGCTTGAGGAGCTGTCCTAGAATAGTGAGCGCAGCAATTTGATCAAAAGGGGAAAAAGAACCTGTAAGGTAAAATTTTTATTTTATGTACAGGATAAATAATAGGGGGCAGGTTCATGATTTTGTTAACTTCATTTAAAGGAAAAGAATTTTATTTGAACCCAGATTTGATCTATCGAATTGATGAAACCCCAGATACAGTAATCACGCTTGTCGATGGGAAAACGCTGGTAGTTAGAGACACAGCGTTTGAAATTAGGGAAGCGATCATAGAATATCGTCACCGAATTTTTTCTGGTGAGAATCTTTTTGAAGGGAATAACGAGGGAAACAATGAAGAAGAATGAAGAAGTAGAAACAACTGAAACTAAAGCAGGTGGCATCAAATGGGGATTGCTTATTGTTTTAGTAGTCGTTTTAGCATTTGGGGCTAGTGCTGCCGGCACGATCATTTTCGGCAAGTACTTTAATAGTCAAGACGCAAAACCTAAAGCTGAAAAAGTGCAAACAGGAGCTGCCATTTCTAAAAGACAGCGTCTGGTAAACGTCAAAAAGTTTATTGTTAATTTGGCAACGGATGATGCAGCTGATCCACAATATTTACGCTTAAAGGTCTCTTTGTTAGTGGCTGACGATGATCAAGCAAAAGCATTAAAAAAAGACATGCCTTTAGTGCGTGACAGCATGATCCGTGTTTTGAAACCAAAAAGGGCCGCAGATTTATTGAAAAATAATCAAAGTATCGATGAGGTCAAAGAACAAGTCAAAGAGGCTATTAATAAAAATTATGGCAGTTCAATAGTGCAAGAAGTTTATGTGACAGATTTTGTGATCCAATAAGTTAAATCATACGAGGAGTATTCAAATGGAGTTAACGTTGTCGTTGATCAAAATGGTGGTTGGATTAATTATCGTGATCGTTTTGATCAACTTATTTTTAAAATACTTACAGAAATTCGTTGCTCCACAGGATCGGCAATTTCGAGTTATCAAGAAAATCCCAGTTTCAAAAACTTCCGCACTTGGGATCGTGCAAGTCATCGAGCGCTATTACTTGATGAGCTTGGCAGAACAAGGCAGTACGGTGATCTCTGAGTTATCAAAAGAAGAGGTTGAGCAATTATTTACCAGTTCAGATGATCAAGCGAGTGAAAAAATAGATTTTGCGGCCATTCTCAAGCAAAAGACGATCAAGCTGCAGAATAAGAGAAAGAAGTAATGACTACGAAAAAGCAAAGTAAAATACTGAGCGGGTTGTCCTTAACGGCTTGCTTGTTCCGACCAGTTTCAGTGCATGCAGCTGGCCTCGATGATGTTTCTCGTGGCATTACTGATTTGATCAATAGTGGACAGAGCGGAAATTCGTCGCAGATCGTTAATGTGTTTGTGATGATGACGATTTTATCCGTGGTCCCGCTGTTGTTAGTCATGATGACATCTTTTACACGGATCATCATGGTCCTTTCATTTACTAGAAGTGCCTTAGGAACGCAGCAAAACCCACCAAATCAAGTTTTGCTTGGCTTGGCTTTGTTTTTGACCCTGTTTACGATGAAGCCTGTTTATACAGATATCTATAAAGAAGCGATCCAACCTTATAGTCGGCAGGAGATCACTGAAAAACAAGCATTCAACCGTTCAGAGGTCAGGCTTAAGGAATTTATGGGAAAAGAAACTCGAAAAAAAGATGTCAAATTGTTCTTAGATGTTTCTAAAGACAAGCATCGCTATAAAAATGTGGAGTCAGTTCCGCTAACGACACTTACTCCGGCTTTTATTATTAGTGAGCTGCGGACAGCCTTTAGTATTGGCTTTTTGATATTTATCCCGTTTTTGATCATAGATATGGTCGTCTCGAGTGTGCTGATGGCGATGGGGATGATCATGCTGTCGCCGGTTATGATCTCATTGCCGTTTAAATTATTATTATTCGTGATGGTAGATGGCTGGTACTTGTTAGTCGAATCGTTGGTTCATAGTTTCAGTTAGAGGGGGAGCTTAATGTCTATTTCATTAGTCTTGACGGTCATGCGTGAAGCGGTGATCAGAATCTTAGTAGTTTCAGGTCCAATCGTGATAGTTGCGATGGTCGTTGGTTTGGTCATTAGTATCTTTCAAGCTACGACCCAGATTCAAGAACAAACTTTGAGTTTTGTCCCTAAGTTGGTCGCAATTTTTGTGACCCTGATCTTGGCTGGAAACTTTATGATCACAACGCTAAAAGAATTCACGGAATATATCTTCCGCTTGATCTCGGGGGTGTGACGTCAGTGGCCGAAGTACAATTAGTTAGTTTGGTGATTTGCCGGATATTTTCTTTTATGGTCACAGCGCCGATTTTATCACAAAGAAGTTTTCCTAATACTGCTAAGCTGATCGTTGGGGGGAGTTTGGTAGTTGCTGCCATTCCTTTAGTTGGCAAGGTCAAGGCGATGAGTGTGGTTATCTTCGCTTTGGCGGCTTTAAAGGAGACTTTATTGGGGCTTGCCATGGGCTATGTTAGTCAACTGGTTTTTCAAGCTGTGATCATGGCGGGTTCCCTGATCGATTTTCAAAATGGTTTTTCGATGGGCCAGGCTTATGACAGGACAATGGAAGTTTCCAGTTCACAATTTGGTCGGATGTACTACTGGTTGGCACTGGCAGTTTTCTTCATGTTAAATTTGCATCTGGAATTGTTTCGCGCTGTGATGCTATCTTTTACGATTGTTCCTTTAGGAACCGCCACTTTGACGAATGCAAGTGTTAAGGGTGTGGTCATTTTGACTAGTAAGACCCTTGCCATGGCTTTTAATGTTGCTGCACCTTTGATCATTGCTGTGATGGTGATCGGTATTGTATTGGGGATCTTGTCACGGTCTGTGCCGCAAATGAACGTGCTGATGTTAAGTTTGTCTCTTAAATCTACTGTAGGAATGATCATCTTTTTGATCATGCTGCCAAATGTCGTGGAATTGTTGGGAAAGATAATCCCACAGTCATATGAGTATCTAGTCGAGTTCCTGCGTTCGGTAGGTCAGGCATAGTCTGATAAAGGAAAGGTTATTTCATGGATAAAGATGGTAAAACTGAAAAACCGACCCCTAAGCGTAAAAGAGATGCGCGCAAGAAGGGAAATGTTGCTAGAAGTCCAGACTTAACAGCTGCTTTGGCTTTATTGACCTTTTCGTTTATCTTTATTCCTGCTTGGCAATTTGGATTAGGCAAGTTTTTTCCTTATATGACAGGCTTTATCGAGCAGTTGGATAACTACCAGGTCTTATACGCAGACCTACCTAAGGTTGGCTTGCAGGCGATCTTAACGGTTTTGATCGTGGCAGCACCATTCTTGGTCGTCGGTTATTTGATCAGTTTTTTGGGGAATTTTGTGCAAATTGGTTTTTTATTTACGGCTAAACCATTAAAGCCTGATTTCAAACGTTTGAACCCTTTAAGTGGTTTCAAAAGGATGTTTAGTCTGGATGCGATAGTCAACCTGGGAAAAACGCTGGCAAAGTTCTTACTGATCGCATATCTGTGTTATCGCAAATACATATCTACGTTACGTGACATTTTAAATGCTGGTTCTGTTGGTCCTGCCAAGATCTTGTTTTTTATTCTCAATTTTTGTAAAGAACTAGGGATGCAGATTGCCTTGGTTTTGTTGGTTTTGGGGTTGGCAGATTTTGCCTATCAAAGTTTCAGTCGGACTAAGAAATTGAAGATGACTAAACAAGAGATCAAAGAAGAAATGAAACAAATGGAAGGCGATCCGAAGGTCAAAGCGCAGCGGAAAGCTAAGTATCAGGCGATGGTCCGGAACTCGATCGCCCAAGTTAAAGATGCGACAGTCGTTTTGGCGAACCCGACTCATTTAGCGTTGGCAATCAAGTATGATAAGACAGAAACACCAGTCCCACAGCTGCTTGCTAAAGGAGCTGATGAGGTCGCCATGAAAATGAAAGAAGAAGCCAGAAAAAATGATGTACCGATCATTGAGAATAAACCGCTGGCACGAGCAATTTATCTCAAGATCGAGGCAGGAGAATTCATTCCGGAAGAGTTTTTTGAGCCAGTCGCTGATTTGATCGCTTTGGTCTACCGGTTGGATGAAGAAGCTAAGTATAAAATATAAGTCTGGTTAAAGTTGAACCGGATTTGAGTTGATAGGAGAGAGAGTAACTGATGAAAAACAAGCAAAAAGCAGCTAAGAAGAATGCACTCAGACCAGCTGACCTGATCGTTTCACTTTTGGTGGTCAGTATCATTGGTTTGATCATCATTCCGCTTCCGCTGCCAGTCTTGGATTTTTTGATAACCATCAACATGGCGATCGCCATGAACATATTATTGATCACCATGTTTACTCACTCAGTCTTGGAATTTACTACTTTTCCAACCTTACTTTTGATCACAACGATGTTCAAGTTAGGTTTAAACATGTCATCGACTCGTGCGATCCTAACACAAGGTGATGGGGGACATGTTATTGCCGCCTTTGCTGACGTTGTGGCAGGGAAAAACTATATTGTTGGGATCATCTTGTTCGTGATCATCATGATCGTGCAGTTGGTCGTTGTGACTAACGGTTCCGGCCGTGTTTCAGAAGTGTCGGCCCGTTTCACCTTGGATGCTATGCCAGGGAAACAGATGGCGATCGATTCGGATCTGAACTCGGGTTTGATCGATGAAAAGCAGGCTAGAAAACGACGGGAAGACCTGCAACGTGAAGCAGATTTTTATGGTTCGATGGATGGTGCCAGCAAGTTCGTTAAAGGTGATGCCATTGCGGGGATCGTCATTGTTTTAGTCAATCTGATTGGTGGAACGATCATCTTTACTATGAAAGGTGATCTCAGCGCAATGGAAGCTTTATCACAGTTTGGCAAGCTGTCGATCGGTGATGGCTTGGTCAGTTCGATCCCTTCACTATTGATCTCAATTGCCTCAGGTATTATTGTTACTCGCTCTGATAATGATAGTACGTTTGGTAAAGATATTGCTGAAGATGCGTTGCGCAATCCGCAAATATTCCGGATCGTAGCGGGGATCTTAATGGTTTTATCCCTTGTCCCCGGTTTTCCGTTTATTCCCTTTATGGTTATGGGGTTAGCCCTACTTGGTGTTAGCTTCCTGATCAAACAACAGGATGCTAAGAAAGTTAAGGAAGAGCAACAACGAAAACAGACTTTGGCTTTACAAAAGAAAAAAGATGTCCAAGAAGACGAAGATGTAGCCGATTTCCAAGTCGAAACTTTAGCGATCGAAATTGGTTATGCACTGATACCGCTGGTCGATAGTTCGATCGACAATAGTTTGATGAGCCGGATCATTGCTTTACGTAAACAAACTGCTCATGAATTAGGGATCTTGGTCAGTCCAGTGAGGATCCGAGATAACTTGTACCTGGATGCAAATAATTATTCTATCAAGATCAAGGGCAATGAGGTCGGCACGGGTGATATTTATCCTGATAAATACATGATCTTTAGTCCGACTGGGGATGAGATCCCGTTTAATGGCATCCAAGCCGTGGAACCAGCCTTTCATTTAGAAGCGATGTGGATCAATGAAAGTGATAAAGAAGCGGCTGACCTGCAAGGATTCACAGTTATCGAACCTTTGACTGTTATCGCCACTCATTTGAAGGAAGTTATTTACTCACATGCTCCTGAACTTTTGGGACGCCAAGAAGTTAAGCAATTATTGGAAGGCATTAAGCAACAAAGCAACGTTGTGATCGATGAATTGATCCCAGATATTTTACGCTTAGGAGAAGTTGAAAAGGTCCTCCAGAATTTGTTGGAAGAAAAGGTACCGATCAATGATTTATCAACTATCTTAGAAACTCTGGCAGATTATGGGACCGTCACCAAAGATACCGAAACGCTGACAGAATACGTTCGCCAAGCATTAAGAAGAACAATTGCCAACAAGTATGTCGGTGAAGATAACAAAATTTATGCCGTTACTGTGCATCCCAAAATTGAAGAAATGGTTGCACAGAGTATTAAAAAAACAGCAACTGGTTCGTATCCTGTTTTGCAGCCGGATACGGTCAATAAGATGTTGGATGCGATCACTCAGCTGAATCAAAAAATGCTGGTGGAAAATATTTCCTTTGTCCTTTTGACAAATCCACAGACTAGAACTGCGTTTAGAAAGTTGTTGTCGTTTAACTTCCCAGATTTGGCAATTTTGTCGTTAAATGAGATCCCAAATGAAATCGGGATCGAGGCAGTCGGGCAGTTGCAATTTTAGGAAGGCACTCTGTGGGAAGGCGTGTTGAAGATAGCTGGCCAGAGTATGCATCACATTCTGACTTGTGAGAAAAACATAGCCAGAGTACGCATCACATTCTGACTTGTGGCACAAACTATGCCAGAGAAAGCGTCACATTTCGATTTGCGACACAAACTACGCCAAAGTATGCGTTGCATTATGATTTGTGACACAAACTATGCCAGAGTATGCGTTGCATTATGATTTATGACACAAACTATGCCAGAGTATGCGTTGCATTATGATTTGTGACACAAACTATGCCAGAGTACGCGTTACATTCTGATTTGTGAGACAAACTATGCCAAAGTAAGCGTCACATTCCAATTTGCAACACATATTTGCAGGAACAAGGATAGAAGACAATTACTTCACCCGGTATTTTCAGAAAGGAGCTTTTTTCTTGTATGAGATGAATATGGAAGATCAAGTTATCAAATATTTGCCTTTAGTTGAAAAGGTCGTCGCTCGGATCACTGTTAAAAGCTCCGATTATGACTACGAAGATCTCTTCAATACTGGAGTGATCGGCTTGATCGATGCACTTAAGAAATTTGATCCACAAAAGAAAGTACCATTTGAAAGTTATGCTTATGTACGGATCCGTGGGACCATCATTGATGAGATCCGCAGTCACGGTCGGTTGTCTCGTTATAAATTTGACAATTTGACTCGCTATTATCGGGCTAAGCAGGAATTAGAGCAAGAATTGAAACGAGAAGCTACTGACAAAGAATTATGCAGTAAGCTCCAAATCAATCAGAAAAAGCTGAACGATATTTATGATAGCTTGCATTATATGGCTAGTATCTCTTTGGAGGATGTCTTGTTTTCAGCAGAACAATCGCCTAGCAGACAAGAGATCTTTCGTGATAAAAAAACGGGCGATGCACAAGAACATTTGTTGGAAACAGAAATGAAACAGGAGTTGGCAGCGGCGATCAGCAAGCTTTCTGAAAGAGAACAATTAGTTTTGAGTTTGTATTACGAACAGGAAATGACACTTAAAGAAATTAGTTTGGTCTTAGACGTTTCTATTGCACGCGTTTCACAGATCCATGGGCGTGCAGTTGGAAAACTAAAAGGATTTATGGAGGAAAATGATGATTAGAGGAATTGATACTTTAAGACATAGTTTTAATGTTTTGCAAGCTCAACAAGAAAATATTAGCGGTAACATCGCTAATATCAAGACACCTGGCTACTTGCAAAAAAATTTGTTTGAAGCAACAATGAACGAGGCACAGTTACATAATAACCAGGCTGGTCCCAAAAATGAAACCCGCCATGAGATTGGCGGTTTTACATGGGGCAATCAAATTCAGGGCAGTGCTCTGGACATGCAAAAAGGCTCGCTTGAACCGACAGGCTTGGCAACGGATTTTGCAGTTCAAGGCAATGGCTTTTTTGCCGTTAGAATGGGAAATGGTCAAATCGCGTATACGCGTGATGGTCATTTTTCAGTGAATGATGCCGGTCAGCTGATCACTGAAGAAGGTTTTCAAGTGATAGGTCGAAATGGCGGCCCAGTTGATGCCCAGCAAGCACAACAAAATTTGATGGTGGTGTCTTTCCCAGCAAATGCACAACTTCAAAATGTCGGCGGAACGCTTTATACCGGGCAGGGAGCCCAGCAAATTGATTTGCCGGTCCAAGCTGGAATGCTTGAAAATTCTAATGTTTCTACTGCTGATGAGATGGTCTCATTAATGGAAACCGGGCGCCAATTTCAGGCTCAACAAAAAGTGCTATCAGCTACTAATTCGACCTTGGATAAGGCAGTCAACCAACTAGGTCGGATCTAGATCAAATAGTTGGTTATTTTTCTCAGGCGTACAGTGAGTCTTGATGGTACTTAGTATAGGCTTGAGAAAACAGATCATGTAGGAAATGAGGAGAGTAAGTAAAAATGAACTTGAATTCTATTTTATCCATTAACAGAACAGGTTTGAACGGCTTGCAAAATAATCTGGATAATGTTTCACATAACATTGCTAACGAAAACACAGTAGGCTATAAGGGAATCATCAATTCATTTAATGAGCTGATGAATAATAATTTAACTAATAGCGACGGTGCACTTGGTAATTCTAATGCAAGAGTTGATTCGAATACTGGTCTAAATGCCGCGGGAGCACGAGTCGATGATCAAGTCGGAAAATTTGAAACGACCGGTCGTGCACTTGATATGGCTATTAACGGCAATGCTTTTTTTGGGATCATTGGTCCCGATGGTAATACATACTTGACTAAGGCAGGAGACTTTCATCGTGATGCTAACGGTGGTTTGATCGCCAGCAACGGCTATCGGGTTGCAGTTGACGCGCGGGTGCCAGAACAAAATTGGCCAGCAGGGGACTTGAAAGTTTCTTCAGACGGAACGATCAGATCCGGTGATCAGGTTTTAGGGTCTTTACGTTTATTTGAACCAAACAACGCACATTCATTGGTGTCAGTTGGTGATAACTTGTATTTAGCCAATGGCGGTTTTAGAGCCGCTGGGGCAGGTAGTAGTGTGATGCAAGGAACTCTTGAAAGTTCCAATGTAGATCTGGCTACTCAAATGACAGAATTATTAACAGCACAGAGGTCTTACCAAATGAATGCCCGCGCTGCTTCATCTACAGATGAAATGATGGAGACCATCAACCACTTTACCGACTGATTTAGGAGAAAAAATTGATCGAACTTAAAAATGTAACAAAAAAATATGGCAATGTTTGGGCAAATAAAAATATTTCATGCGTGATCGAACAAGGTGAATTTGTTTATGTAGTTGGTCCAAGTGGGGCTGGGAAAACAACTTTACTTGAGATCTTAAGTGCTCAACGCTCCATTGATTCTGGTATAGCCCGGATCGGCAATATTGAAATTGAATATTTGAGAAATGAACAGATATACAAACTACGCCGTCAATTGGGGATCGTTTCGCAAAAAGACCTTTTTTTACCGCGATTGACGATCAAAGAAAATATGGAAACCTGTATGTCAGCGCTAGAGATCCCCACTGAAAAGTGGGAAGAGCGGATGGCAGAGGTATTGACCAGTGTCGAAATGATGCTATTTATTGAGCGGTTGCCTCAGGAACTTTCAGTCGGGCAACAAAAGAAAATTGCGATCGCTCGTGCGTTATTGAATGATCCGCCAGTTATTATCGCGGACGAACCTACTGCTAATTTAGACGTTAAGTCGGCCAAAGAGATCATGCAAATTTTCTTTCGCCTGAATCAGATGGGGACAACGATCATTTTAGCAACACATGACAGTACCATGGTTAATTCTTTGCGTCATCGAACTTTGGAACTAAAAAATGGAGAACTGATCCGAGATGATCCAGACGGTGGATATTCAAGATTTTCTGATCCAAAAGATGTCTATGTTTGGTAAACGGTTAAAAAAATAAAATTTTAACCGATATAACAGATTGGAGTGTCGTTTTGCTTAAGTGAGTATTATGACAGATACCAAATCTTTTATATGGGGAAGGAAAACAAATGGAAAAACGTAAGAAGACGGCTAAAAAAGCTAACTCCGAAGTAGCTTTCTTGCCAGTTTTAGGGACAGTCATTGTTTTAATTGTTTTTCGGGCTTTTGTTTTAAGTTCGGCACAGACAGCGGAGATGAGAAGGTTTTGGATACTCGCGGTCATTGTAGTCGCTTTGCATCTCTTGTATGTACTATTTGGTCATAAAAATACGGCAGTAACGGGAGGAGAAGCCGGCGGATTAAAAAAACTTTCTGTTCAGGTCGGTAAGATGGTAGAGGGAGATTTCAGTCAGATCGACGAGATCGGCAAAGTTCCCGGCCAAAGCCCAATGTTTATTAAAACTCGTGACCAGTTGCTTGGTTTAGCCAATGCATTTTCAGCTTTATTAACTGGGATCAAGGAAGAAACTGAGCAGTCGGAAACAATGGTCAACGATCTAAGTGGAAAATCGACGCACGCTAAAAGTTCGATCGATGGTGTCCGTCAAGCGATGGGGACTATTGCTACTAATGCTGGACAGCAAGCAACAGCTTCTCAAAGTACAGTTGCTCAAATGAATGTTTTTGGTGACCAAATTGAAGAGATACGCCAGAAAATTGAAAAAATGAATAGCTATGCTGACGAATCAAAGCAAAGTAATATTCAAAACATGGAAATGATGCGCCAAGTTTCACGGTCTTGGAACCAAGAAACAGAAAGTCAAAAGAAGATTGTTTCTGAAATGACGGCGATGAATCAAGATATTCAAAGTATTGGCAATATCGTGCAGTTGATCAATGATATTTCAGAACAGACTAATTTGTTGGCTTTGAATGCTTCAATAGAGGCGGCTCGTGCAGGCGAGGCAGGTAAAGGCTTTGCAATCGTTGCTGAGGAAGTCCGTGATCTGGCAGAACAATCCGGCAAATCAACCACTAATATTAGAGAACTGATCGAATCGATCCGTGCTAAGTCTAAGAAAATGACTGTTGATCTGGATGCATCATACAAGGGCAGTCAGCAACAGCAGATGAATATTTCTGGTGTACTGAAGGCTAGCGAACAAATCACCGAGGATGTCACGCAGTTGAGCGATGGCCTAACCGATGTTAGTTCACATGCAGATGAGATCAAAGATAAAAAAGATGCAGTCAATAATTCTATTCAGCAAATGGATTCACAGATCGCTGAAACTTCTGCAAGTACACAGGAAGTATCGGCTAACTTGGATGATTTTTATTCCTTGATCGAAGAACTCGAAAAAAGTGTCGAACAGCTTCAACAAGCTGATGAGATCAGACGTTTGCAAATCGGCAGTTTCAAATTAAAAAACTAGCAGCGTCAATTCTTAGTTGTAGAAGTTAAAGAGGGGTACAAAAATGGGACAATATGTTGTTTTTAAAAGTTATAAGCAAGTTTTTGCTTTGCCAGTTGAAATGGTTAAACGAGTGATCGAAACTGAAAAGTTTATCTCGTTGCCGGAATTGCCAGACTATGTATTAGGTGTGTATGAATATCAAGAACAGATGTTGCCAATCGTTGATCTTAGTAAGCGGCTTTACGGCGAATTATCGCCTGCAACGCTGGACTATAAGGTGATCTTGGCACATTGGAGCGAACGGACGATGGGGATCTTTGTCGAGGAGATCGTAGGGATCATGTCGCTGACTGAGACGGATTATGAAAAAGATTTGGACAGATCATCACTGAAGCGCCCGTATATCAGTCAATTTTTGAAGATGGGCGATGAAGTAGTGATCGAGTTGAACTTAGATTATCTTTTCAACTCTTCACAAGAAGAGGAGATCATTTCATCCGTAGATTCCATTACTGAAAATTCGGAAAAAGAAGAGAATACGGATGATGCTGCAGAACACTAACGAAACCAGGGTAGGAATCTCTGATTATAAAATTTCATACGCGCCTAATAAAATAATGACCGTGGGGCTAGGTTCTTGTATTGGAACGATCGTTTATGATCCAGTTTCAAAAATCGGTGGATTGAGTCATATTATGCTCCCTGATAGTAAACCGTTTGAAAAGAACGGGACTTCAGGTTTGAACTTGGCTAAGTATGCCAATACGGCGTTACCCCTGATGGTCAAAGAACTTAAGCAAAAAGCACCACGAGCTAAATTTCAAGCTAAGATCTCTGGTGGTGCAAATATGTTTGGATTTAAAAACAACCTCACGACAGCTAATATTGGTCAGAGAAATGTTGACGCTGTTTTAAATCAGTTGGCAAGCCTGCAGATCCCGTTAGTTGGCCAAGATACGGGCGGCAGCAGCGGAAGGACCATGGTCGTCGATTTAAACGATTTTTCGACCTTGATCAGGGTCGTGAGACAGGAAAATAGATACATTTAAAAACTATGTACTGTTTTTTAATTAACGAAAATTTGCTCATTGATGACTTGAGAATGTTGTTTAAGAGAGAAAAGTAAAGATGTGAAAGGATTCTTATACCTTATGAATAGGATTTTGATGGTTGATGACTCTGCATTTATGCGCAAAGTGATCTCGGATATATTGAATAAAATGCCCAGTGTTTCAACGGTTCGAATTGCACGAAACGGTAAAAATTGTTTGGACATCCTTGATGCAGATAATGATTTTGACTTAATTTTAATGGATATTGAAATGCCTGTTATGGATGGCTTGAGCGCCCTTAGACAGATCAAAAAGGATTATTCTATCCCGGTCATAATGCTAAGTGCAGTCAGTGATCAGGCAGTAACCATCAAAGCTCTAGAATATGGTGCGGCCGATTTTATCGAAAAACCTGTGAACCTGATGGAAATTCAAGACGAGTGGGTCAGAGAACTGTATGCAAAGATCAAAAATATTTGCGGACGTTCTAGTAAACCGCCAGTTGCTGCCAATCATAAAGCCAAACCCAACGGAGCACATAAAAAGCGTAACATCAGGCCCCAAGCCGTTGTGATCGGCTCATCAACGGGTGGACCAAAAGCACTATTAGAAATTATTAAAGGTGTGAGTCATACAAACATTCCTGTTTTTATCGTACAACATATGCCAGCGGGATTTACCCGCACGTTTTCTGAGCGTTTAAATGAAGAAAGCGGCGCTACAGTCGTTGAGGCTAGTGATAATATGCTGGTCAAAAATCAGATCTACTTGTGTCCTGGTAATTATCACATGACGATCCAAGGTGACCGGCTCAAGTTAGATCAACGTCCGAAGATGCATGGGACAAGGCCAGCCGTTGATTACTTGTTTGAAACGGCGGCTGCTCATTATGGTGCTAATTTAACAGCTTTTATCCTGACTGGAATGGGGCATGATGGAACGGCAGGATTGCAAACAATCATGGATGAAGGCGGTTATGTAATAGCTGAAGATCAGGAATCTTGTACCGTTTTTGGAATGCCAAGATCTGCAATTGAAGCTCAAGTTGTCGATGAAGTTGTAAGTTTGCATGAGATCGGGAAAATACTACAGACGATCGTTGGGTGAAATTAAAATGTTGGAAGAAAATTTTACTGATTTTAATAGGTGGGTGGAGCAGAAATATCATATCCATCTCGATGATTATAAAGAAAGACAAATGCAACGCAGGATCAAAAATATTATGGATAAAAACGGGGTCAACTCGTTGCATGAATATGAACACCTTTTGGACAAAGATCCAATCAAACGAGCGGAGTTTATCGAGCATTTGACAATTAATGTGACTGAATTTTACCGCAATCAAGAAATATTTAGTAATTTTGAAAAATGTTTGTTAGAAAAAGTTGCTCCACAATTTAATAATTTGAAACTATGGAGTGCGGCTTGTTCGACCGGCGCCGAACCATACACCTTAGCGATGATCTTAGAAAAAAATCATCTTATGGGCAATGTTCTAGCAACGGATATTGATGATGACATTTTAAAGAAAGCACGTTTAGGTCAGTATTCGACAAATGAGTTAAAAAATGTTTCTGATACTGATGTTAGACGATATTTTAAGTCATTAGGACCAGACCAGTATCAAATAGGGCCAGCCGTCAAACAACGAGTTTCGTTCAAGAAACATGATTTATTGGCTGACCAGTATGAATCAGGTTTTCATGCGATAATTTGTCGCAATGTAACGATTTATTTCAAACCCATGGCACGCGATCGAGTTTATCAAAAAATAAGTGAGGCGCTGGTACCAGGTGGAATATTGTTCACGGGAGCAACAGAAACACTTAACAGCGCAGAAAAGCTGGGGTTAAAGAAAATAGAGTCGTTTATATATGAGAAACAAGGTGAGTGAGACGGGAGAAAGTGAGCACTATCGGACACTAGATTCAGATTGCGTATTTTGCGATGTGGAACTAATGTTGGATAGGCGGAGCTTTCTGTCTCAAGCAACCTGACTAAGAAAACAAGGTGGAGTGAGCCGGTTAAAAGTCGAGCATTAGCGGACTTTAACAATAAGCACAGACCATTCGTGCTTAGGTGTAAATAATTTGAATGGGGGGATCATTGATGGCTGACGATAATAGTGTTTATCGCGATATCTTTTTCGAAGAAAGCGAAGATAATTTAACACAACTAAATGATAATATTCTAGAACTTGAAAAAGAACCAGACAATATCGATTTGATCAATGAAATTTTTAGAGCTGCACATACCCTAAAAGGAATGTCAGCAACTATGGGATATACTGTCATGAGCAAGTTGACTCATAAAATGGAAGATATTTTTGATCTTTTCAAATCAGGCAAGTTGAAGGTAACAAGTGATCATATTTCTCTGATTTTTCGGTGCTTAGATAAATTGACCGAACTTCTAGACGGCTTGCGAGATGAAGAAGAACAAAGCGAAGATCAGATCACAGAATTATGGAATGAATTAGATAAAGTTGAAAATGAATTAGATGGCGGCCAAACAAAAACCGCTGATAAAAATGTAGATGAGAAGAAAGCTCCAGAAGATAGTCAGCTCGAACTGAAATTTGAAACTTTAGAAGAAGCTGACTTATCAGTGATCGAACAGGCTAAAACACAACATCTTAATGTGATCAGTGCGGCAGTTCGAATCGATCCAGAGTCAATGCTGAAAGGCCCACGAGCATTCTTAGTCATCGATAAGCTCGACAGTGAAGGAGATATTATTCACATTGAACCGGCTCCTGACCAGCTGGAAGAAGGCAATTTTGATACAGATTTCAAATTGTTGATCCTAACTGAAAGTAATCAAGATGACATTAAGAAGATCATTGAATCTAGTAGTGAGATCGCTGAAGTTTTGACGGCAGAATTCGATGAGAAAACTCAAAAGGCAGCCGCTGAAGAACCACAAAAAGACGCACAACCAGCTGTTGACAAAGAAAATACTACTGAGAAAAAAAGCGCTGCTCCTGAACCTAAGAAAGCAAAAGCCCCGTCTAAGAAGAGCACTTCGCATCAAAAAAATGCCAAAAATCAGTCGATCAGAGTTGATCTTTCTCGGTTGGATACCTTTTTGAATGTTGTATCTGAGTTGGTCGTTTATCGCAATCAACTAGAAGATGCCAATAGTCGCCAAAATTTAGAAGAAGTGCATGAATCTTTAGAACAGGTTTCACGCTTGACATCTGAACTGCAGGATTTGGTTTTGAAAATTCGGATGCAGCAAGTCAGCGTTGTCTTTAGTCGTTTTCCACGGATGGTTCGCGATCTTTCCAACCAGTTAAATAAAAAGATGACTCTTGAAATTGAGGGCGAAGAAACTGAATTAGATAAAACTGTGGTTACCGAACTCAGTGAGCCCTTGATCCATTTAGTTAGAAATTCAGCCGACCATGGGATCGAGGATGCTGAAAACAGAAAGAAACTTGGCAAACCGGAAGAAGGAAAGATAAAATTATCGGCTTATCAAGAAGGAAATAAGGTCATGATCACTTTGAGCGATGATGGTAAAGGCCTTGATCCACAAGTCCTTAAAATTACCGCTGAAGAGCGTGGAATCGATACGACCTGTATGAGTGATAAAGAGCTGCAAATGTTAGTCTTTAATCCTGGCTTTTCAACGGCTAAAAAGATCACTAACATTTCAGGACGTGGGGTCGGCTTGGATGCTGTTCAAGCTAAAATCAACGAACTGGGCGGTTCATTGGAAGTTGACAGTAAAGTCAATGTGGGTACGAAAACAGTTATCAAATTACCGTTGACCTTGTCTATTATTCAGGCACTGATGGTCAAACTAGGCGAAGAAACATTTGCTATCCCGTTAGATGTTGTTGAACGGGTCGAAATGATCCATGAAGATAATATTTTACAAACTGCTAGTCAGGAAGTCTATCCTTTACAGACAGGATTGACACCAGTGATCCGGACTGCCAACATTTTGAATATCCCTGAAAAGGATCAGGGAAAGAAATATATGATCTTGATCAAGGGTGATAATAAAGACTTTGGGATCGTAGTTGATGAATTGATCGGACAGCAAGAAATCGTAATCAAGAAGATTGATCCGATGTTGCAAAAAATCAAAAGATTCCAAGGCGCGACGATCCTTGGCAACGGCTCGATCGCATTGATCTTGGACGTCAATACGATCTGTAAAGACGCACAGGTGGGTTAAGATGGCATATTCAAACATACAATTAGATGCGTTAAAAGAAGTTATGAATATTGGCGGCGGCAAAGCAGCTACAACAATATCACAAATGGTTGGCAGTGTGATCAGGATGCGTGTTCCAGAAGTCAATATCTTAAGTTATGACGAGCTTTACCAGCAAGTTATGGCCGATGACCAGGAAGTTTATGCCGTTTTAAGCAGCATCCATGGTGACTTAAAGGGTGCGATGCTATTTGTTATTACGGACCCGGCCGCTAAAGAGATCTCAAGTTTGATGATGGGAACAGATCAAGGTGTGACCGAAGAAATTAAGGTTTCTGCAGTTAGTGAATTGACTAACATTGTTTCAAGTTCATTTTTAACATCGATCGGCGGGATGCTGGAAAAGAAATTAAAACCAGAAGTTCCGGTAAGTTCGTTTGATATGTTTGGTGCCGTGATTAGTAGTGCATATATGGAATTTGAACAGTTTGGTGATGAGATCATGGTGATCAGAAATGAATTTACTTATGATTCTAATTACTTGGAAGCTTCACTATACTTCATCCCAGAGTTGGGTGTAATTGACAAAATGATAAAATCACTTGGAGTTTGAGAGGAGAATGTCGCGTGGCAAATAAAGTTTTGATCGTCGATGACGCTGTTTTTATGAGAATGAAATTAAAGGATATTTTAGAAAAGAACGGCTATGAGGTCGCTGGAGAAGCGCAAAATGGGCAAGAAGCCTTCGACCTTTATCAGTCTGAGAAACCGGACTTGGTAACAATGGATATTACCATGCCGGATGTGGATGGGATCCAGGCCGTGAAAATGATCAAGGAATTTGATAGCAGTGCAAAAGTTGTAATGTGCAGTGCGATGGGCCAACAAGGAATGGTCATGGATGCTATCAGAGCTGGAGCAGTCGATTTTATCGTCAAACCTTTTGATACTGATCGGGTGATCAAAGCCTTAGATAAGGCATTGTCTTAATTAAAGTTCTATTGACTGAATTTAATTAAGAAAGGGAGTGTGTTTTAATGCAGATGATTTTGTTTAAAATGAATCAGCAACATTATTTGATAGCTGCCGAAACTGTAGAAGAAGTTGTTGATACGGTTCAAATTACCAAAGTCCCGCTTGCTCCGCTTTGGGTCAAGGGCTTGATAAATTTGCGAGGCACAGTGTTGACGGTGATCAGCTTGGCACAGTTAGTAGGACTGCCGGAATCAAAAACAAACCGAAATATTATGATAATGAAAAAAGATGATGAACGTCGTGGATTATTGATCGATGAAGTGATCGAAGTTGTGGATGTTGATCCTGATGATATTCAACTAAGTGAAGATCAAGCCGCCCTTTATTTTACCGGTGTGGTAGACTTGGGTGAACAAACGATTGCTGATGTGATCGACGTTAATGATAAGATTTTTTAATTGTGGAATGAACTAATGAGCGAGAGGAAGTGTCTTTGTGGATCAGGTGTTATCACAGCAGGAAATCGATTCACTTTTAAATGCCTATGATTCGGGCGAATTAGACGAAGAAGTGATCGATGAAGAGCAAAATGACGAATCACAAGCGAAGCCATACGATTTTAGAAGGCCGACACGGCTATCTAAAGAATATATAAATACCTTACACATGATTTTTGAAGACTTCGCTAAGATGAGCGGCAATGTTCTTTCAAATATCTTGCGGACTAACTTGGATATGCAATTAGCATCGATCGAGCAGATCAGTTATGACGAATTCATTCATTCTATCCCACGTGTGACTTTGATTGGAATGTTTAAAGCAGCTCCCCTTAAAGGATCACACATGATCGAAATCAATCCCCAACTATGTATGACTTTAGTCGAATTGTTGTGTGGCGGTGCTGATTTGGAGAGTAATCGGAAAAATCAACCGCCTTTGGATAAAAATGGTTTTACAGATATCGAATTAACATTATTAGATGAGGTTATGGGTGAATTCTCTAAAATTTTGCAATCAGTTTGGAAAGAAGTCCTAACACTTGATGTTGAGCTTGAATCTCTAGAAACAAATCCACAATTACTACAGTCCTTATCGCCTAATGAACCAGTTGTATTAGCTACTTTCACAGTACAGCTTTTCGGAGTTTCAACATTTATTAACTTGTGTATTCCTTATGTTTCATTCGAAGGTATCCTAGATAAATTGAGTTTGCATAATTGGTTCGACTCAAGCCAGGAATTAAGTGAAGATGACCAAAGCGAATTAAAACACGGGTTAAACGCAATAGATCTGCCAATGGAAGTCGTTTTGGGCAACACCCAAATGGACTTGGCTGATTTCTTGAAATTAGAACCAGGTGACGTCATCAAGCTGGACTCTAAAATCTCCAGTCCGTTAGATACGTACATTGAAGACCGACCGTTTTACTGGGTCAAACCAGGGAAAAAGAATGGACAATTCGCAATTGAGTTATTGAGCAAGATCGAGGGGGAAGAAGAATGACGGAGAGTTTAACACAAGAACAAATAGATGCTTTGATGAATGGCAGTGATGCTCAAGAAGCTGCGCAATCAGATGATGAAGAATTATTGGAGGGGTTAGATCGCCAAGGGGTCAAAGACCTGATCGGTGAAGTTGGTAATATTTCCATGTCACAGGCAGCAACAACTCTGTCATCAATTCTGACTCATCGTGTGGCAATTACGACACCACGTGTTAAAAAAATCCATTTTGGTGAATTACTCGACCAGATCCATGCACCCAAAGTTGCTACGACCGTTGAATTTCGTGAAGGTTTAGCAGGAACTAACTTAATGTTGCTAGAGGTCAGTGATGCAACGGTTATTGCTGATCTGATGATGGGTGGCGATGGAAAGTCAGCTTCAGAAGAATTTACTGAAGTCGAATTAAGTGCCGTGGGTGAAGCGATGAATCAAATGATTGGTTCAGCTTCGACATCCATGGCTACTATGATCAACCAAAAAGTCGATATTCTTCCTCCAAAAGTGCATTTGTGGGAAAATCCCGGCGATGTGAATGAAGACTCTTTGGACCGTGAGGAAGAAATTTATTGTATTTCATTTAACTTGGATGTAGAAGGACTGATCGAGAGTGAAATTATGCAGATCTTTTCTTTGGAAATGGTCAAAGATATTGTGAAAGCAATGATGTCTGACAAAGCAACAGTTGTCAAACGTGATGCGGAGAAACCAGCAGTCGAGAAAGCCAAGGCTATTAGTAAACCACAACCAGCTCCGCAACAAGTTAAGATCCCGCAAAAACCAAGCAATGAACAACCACAAAGAAAGGCGCAGGTCAGTAACGTGGAAATTTCTAAACCCGAATTTGAAGAATTGTCGAGTCACCAAGAAATCAGCGGTGATAACTTAGATTTGATCTTAGATATTCCATTAAACCTAAGCGTTGTCTTGGGGCGGACTAAAAAGACTGTTCGAGATATTTTGAACTTTAACACTGGTTCAGTTATCGAACTTGATAAATTAACAGACGAACCTTTGGAGATCATGTTGAACGGAAAATTGATCGCAACTGGGGAAGTTGTTGTGATCAATGAAAACTTTGGCGTGCGGATCAATAAGATCATTTCTCAAAAACAAAGGATCAATAAAATAAATTAAGTTCCTCAATTGTCAAGTTAAGTGCAACACTAATGGCCTATTCTTATAATTGGTCTAGAAAGTTAAACCAGTTGTGGCATAACATCCGCTGGATAACAGCGGCGGGGACGGTGATTCAGCGTGTCTTGAACCAACTGCAGATCCACTAATGAGAGGTTTTTAAAGGAATACCCCTTTGGGAAGAACTCTCTTAATTGACCATTCACATTCTCATTAGTGCCCCGTTCCCAGGGAGAATATGGATGGGCAAAGTAGATTTCCGTTCCTTGAACCTGATTTAAACTAGCGAATTCCGAGCCGTTGTCAAACGTGATAGTCCGAAAGTTTTCTGCACCGTAATCATCAATCGTATCTTGGAGGGCTTGCCGGCAAGTCTCTGCCCGGTAATCAGGCAATTTAACGATAATTTCCATCCGGCTAACTCGCTCGGTTAACGTCATTAAAGCTGGTTCGGACTCAACCCGTTTGGCTTTCACTAAGTCGCCTTCCCAATGGCCCAACTCCTGACGTTTCCGAACCACTGCGGGCCGGTCTTCAATGGACTGTCCAAGCCGTTTTTTATTCAGGCGGGCATGTCGGTGATTCGGGCGTTTAACGCGGCGACGTAGCTTCATGGGTAAATCATAGTTGTGAAGCTCCGGGAGCTTGCCAGCCTCGATATACCGATAGACCGTAGCCGTTGATGGGCAGGGAAAGCCCGGGTAATGAGCTTTGAAATAGTGGACATACGTGTCGACACTGAAAACTCGTGGCTTAGCTTTTAAAGCTTTCGGCAGGGACTTGAAGAACACGGCAGCCCGCTGCAGTAAACCTTTGGGGTGACACTTGGCCCGCTGTTCTCGATAGTAAGCCGCCCCGCGCTCGGCAAAGTAGTCCTGATATGACCGATGTTTCTGGGAATCAATCTGGGTGGTTAACCCGCGTTTTAATTCGCGAGAAATGGTGCTGGGACTCCGGTGAAGCCGGCTGGCAATCTGACGAACGCCAAATCCTAATCGAGTCAGGGACTCAATTTGACCGCGTTCAAAAGATTGGAGTTGTTGGTAATGCTTAGGCATGATATTCTTAGTTTGGGTCATGAAGACACCTATCCTTATCTGTTGATTTTGTCGTTAATAATAAGAATAGGCCTTCATGGCCTTTTAAGCTAGTCTAATTGGTCTAGTTATCAAGTGTTGCACTTCAATTTTAAATCGGGGAAATAAATTAAGTTAAAAAAAGTTGAACTTTTAGGTTTAACTTTTTTTATTTTGGCCGATAACTGTATTTGTAGAGTCAAAAAGGAAAAAGGAGGCATTCACATAAAAATTAATCGAGATATTTCTTCAATCAATTCACAAATGATCCAAAACTATTATCACAATCAAGCCTCGAAAACAACGAAAAAGGGTGCACCACAACAGTTTAATGTTAAATTATCAGATACTGCTCAAAGATTAGTAAACAACGCTAAAAATCGTGATATAGACGATGATGTGGATGCGGCTAAGGTCGACAAAATCAAACAGCAGTTGGCAAACGGAACATATAAGGTCTCACCAGAAAAGATTGCTGATCAGATGTTCCAGGAAATGAAACAAGAAGGAAATAAAGATGAATGAAAAGGCATTTCAGGCTAAGCTTAAATTATTTATCAAAATACTGAAACGTGAACAAAAGTTTTTAGTTCTTGATGACGGAGAATCGCTAAATGAAATTGTTCCGCAAAAGGAAGATTTCTTACCGATTTTTGAGAAGTATACTGGTGAAATTGGCGACAAAACAAAGATGCTGATTCAAGAAATCCAAGAGTTGCAAGAAACTAATTTATTGTTGACGCAACAAGCCTTGGCTTATCAGAAAAAAATGATGGATACGATCCAACACAGCTTGGAAAAACAGGAAAATACTTATGTTGATCAGCATAGGACTCAAAGTCAACCTAAGCGAGAAGATATTCCTGCGGCAATCGTAGATCAGTCATTTTAGGTTGTAGAAGGGGTGCGTGAACCAAAAGTCTGTGCCTATCCAACTTCGCCAACAAGTCGTAAACCACGACTTATTGTCAAAGTCCGATAGTGCTCAACTTTTATGCGGTTCACTTCACCTTGTTATTAGTCAGGTTACGAAATGCAAAAGCTTGTGCTTAACTAACTTCAACAAAAAGTCGCTAAATGCACGACTTATTGTTAAAGTCCGTTAATGCTCGGCTTCTAACCGCATTTCTTCACCTTGTTATTCTTAGTCAGGTTGCGTGAACCAAAAGTCTGTGCCTATCCAACTTCGCCAACAAGTCGCAAACCACGACTTATTGTCAAAGTCCGATAGTGCTCAACTTTTATGCGGTTCACTTCACCTTGTTATTCTTTAGGAGGACTTTCATGTCAGGTTTATTTGGTACTTTGAATACTGCTCGCAGTGGGTTAGATGCTAACCAAATCGGCTTGCAGACTAGCAGTCATAATATTGCTAATACTAATACCGAAGGTTACTCGCGCCAACGTGTTGATTTATCAACGAAGATCCCTTATGCAAAAACAGGAGTCGGTTTGATCGGTAGCGGTGTTCAAGCTGATGGTATCTCACGGATCGTTGATGACTTTGTACGTTCACAGGTTCGAGATTCTAATTCAGATTACAATTTTAACGTCCAAAAGTCAGATGTTTTGGCTTTATTAGAAAATGCATTACATGAGCCGTCAGACGATGGACTCATTACACAATTGAATAATTTTGCTGACAGCTTACAAAAGTTAGCCGACAATCCCGAGTTGGATACGGCTAAAACTAATAGTGTTCAAATGGGTGTTGCTTTAGCTTCTTATATCCAGCAAACTGCACGGCAAGTTTCACAAGTTTCTACTGATACACGTTCTTCTTTGGCGAAAACTGTTCTAGATTTTAATGAAAAGGCGGAACAACTCGCTAATTTGAATCAACAGTTGTATGACAGTCATTTAAGTGATGAACAGCCCAATGATTTGTTAGATCAGCGCGATAGTTTATTAAAGGATATGTCTGCTGAAAGTAATTTAACAGTTTCGTTTGACAAATATGGCCGTGCTTCACTTAGTATCGGTGACCATGCAGTGGTTGACAATGAAAAAGGAGTACAGACTAAGTTAAATGTTGTTGTCAGTAACTCTGACGGCAAAGCTCAGATTTTGCCAAATGGTGATGAAACACAACCAAAGCAAACGATCGATGGAGACTTCACGGTCGGAGAAGTCGTTTTTGAAACAGCGAACGGTTCAGGTAAGTATAGCAAGTTAGCAGTTAAGTCAGGTTCGATCGGCGGTTTGCAAGAATCATTGGCTGAAGTGGAAAGCCATCGAGCTGAATTAAATGATTTTGCTAAAGGCGTTGTAGAAATTGAAAATATCGTTTATTCTGACGGGCAAACTCCAGATAGCGGCTTTTTTGAAATCACTGATCCCAGTGATCCGGCTTTAAGTATTAAGATCAACGATGATTTAGTCGCAGATCCAGGCAAAATGAAAGTCGGTACTGGTGATGATCCGGCCGAAGGAGATAATGGACGTGCTTTAGCGATGGCTAGAGCTTTAAAGAGTAAGCTTGGTTATCCGGTCGATACAGCGAATTTGCTGAAAAATTATAATAAAGATACTTTGACCTTCAATAATTCTAAAGAGGGTTTAACGATCCCAGGTGCTTACAACAGTATTGTTACAAAAAATGGGATATCTAAACAAAAAGCAGACAATATGGCATCTGCTCAATTATCAGCGTTGAATCAATTGGAATACAAAGATCAAGCAGCTTCTGGTGTTAATTTGAACGAAGAAATGTCAGATGTGATCAGATTTCAACAAGGTTTTCAAGCTAATGCCAAATTGTTAAATGTCGTTTCAGAAATGTTGGATACTTTGATCAATAGAACGGGGGTTTAATCAATGAGGGTTTCCAGTAAAATGGAATATTCTGATTTCTTGAAGAATTTACAGATCAGTACTAACAAGGTTCAAAAGACAATGAATCAACTGTCTAGTTTGAAAGAGGTCAATAAGGCTTCTGATAATCCTTTGTTAGTCGCAAAGATCTTAGATCTGAATGTTTCAATTTCACAAAACAAAACGTATGGCCAAACAATTTCTGATTCCACGCTCTGGTCGCAAACGCAAGACTCAGCTTTAGATAATGTTTCGACCTTGATGCTTAACATTAGAAATTTGATCGAGTCGTCGGCCAATAGCGGAACAGCTACACCTGCCGTTTACAATGCGAACCGTAAAGAAATCTCACAGTCGATCTCAGGGATAGTTGATGCCTTGAATACCAACTATGATGGCAGGTATATCTTTGGGGGGACAAAGACACAAGAGCCACCATTTGCTGTTATTAAAGATGCTGAAGGGGCAGCTGTCAGTTTAGAATACAGAGGCAACGTGGATAATTTACAGCGCGAGATCTCAGATGGTGTCAGCTTAGATTTAGCTACTGATGGTTCACGTTTGATGCATGCCGATGGTTCGTCTGGCATTGATAAAGATAGCAAGTCTGAACTGACCGAATTCTTTAGCGGTTTGATCGATACTTTGAAATCGGGGGATCCAGATAGAAAGTTATCCAGTGAATATTTGTCAGGGATCGATAAATTTACTGAAAACTTTACTGACTATAGATCTAAGATCGGTTCGATCGAAAATCGTTTAAGTTCAGCATCAGCTCGAAATAAATCTGAGAAAAATACTTTAGCGGAAACTTTGTCTAATAAACAAGATGTTGATGTTGCAGAGAAGTATATGGAATATCAAAATCAAATGATTGCATATCGTTCGACCTTGGCTATGGGGACTAAGGTCATGCAAACCTCGATATTAGATTATCTGCGTTAAAGTTATATTTTGTTTTAGTGGGGCTAAAGGGGTAAAAGAGCAGTAATTGCTCGTTAATTTGATGACTTCAGCGCAAGCAAAAGCAAATACTGGCAAACATATTATTTAGGGGTTGTTTGCTTCAGTGCTTTTGTGAACGATAGTCATGAGATCCTTAGGGGATCAAATTAGATAGTTAGGGAAAGATGGGGAAAGAAAATGGCAAGTAAGAAAAAAGTTGCTAAAAAGAGTATTCAGAAGTATTTTTTATCGTCACTCTTATTGATAGCATTGGTACCGGCAATTATAATGAATTTGATCTCATACGGGAATACACGTCAGCAATTGATCGAGAAAAATGACCGTTTAAAAGTGACGGCTGTAAATGTTTTGCAACGGCAACAAGTTGACATGCGGCAAGATGTTACTGGACAAATTGCTAGTTTGGAAAAAAGACCAGAGTTGACCAATAATGTCAACTTAAAAGATGCTAACAGAACTTTGAAAATTGCCAATGGCGACGCCCAGGGAACGATCACCAACTTGATGTATGTCAACACTGATGGTACATATGCTTATTCGAATTTTGCGATGCCTAAAGATATGAATATTTTAGATCAAGATTGGTATCAAAAAGCACCCACAGGACATGCATATTGGTCGATTCCTTATGAAGATCCGGCTAATCATTCGTATAGTGCAAGTGTTTCCCAGAAAATCGTAGATAAGCAGGGGAAAGCCCATGTTTTAGCAGTTACTGTTTCATATTCATCAGTACAAAAATCTGTTGAATCGATGGAAATCGGAAACAATGGTCAAGCCGCCGTTTTAACTAAAGCCGGCAGGGTTTTGATCAAAAAGAACACTGGTAAAAGCAATAATACTTTTAAAGCAGGTAAAATGATCAACAAGACAGCCGTTTATAAAGCAGTGGCTGCTTCAGCGAAAAAGAAGGGGACGATCAAAGTTCCTGGAGGTTCGCAGATCAATAAGGTTACCTTTGACAAGGGCAATGGAACAACTGACAATTGGACCATCGCCCAAATGAACAATAGTGATTTGAGCGCAGGCACACATCATATGTTGATAATCTTGACAATCTCAATGTTGGCGATCATCATTTTAGCCGTGATAATATCTTACTATAGTGCAGATTTGATCAAACGTGCTTTATTAATACTTGAGAAGTTCTTTATAGATGCTGGCCAAGGTAAGATGAGTTACGTGCCTGCAGTGGGTGAAAAAATCGAGTATTCTAAGGTACCAATAGAACGTCTAGCTCAAAAGATGACCAGAGCTGATGTGAATGGACATGAGTTTAACAGAGTAGCGGCTAGTTACAATAATATGATCGCTTCTGTCACTGTTCTGATCGGACAAACACAGCAAGAAGCCAAGAATGTTTCTGAACAAGCTGCATCATTACTTGACCTTTCGAAACAAACAACAACTGCTTCTGAAGAAATCGCACAGACGATCACTGAAATTGCTGAAGTGACAGGATCACAAGCAAAAGAAACTACTGAAAGCGTGGATAACGTTCAAAAAATCACTGCACATATTGATAATGTCAATGCGAATATGGAAGAGCTTGCTAATTCATCCAAAGAAGCTTCAAAAGTTGGACAAAATAACCTGGATGTCATGGACAAGGTCAATGGTCACTGGTTAAATGAGATCAACGGAATGCAAGCTTTGATGAGTAGTGTTCAGGAAATGGATAGTGATGTACAAAACATTACTAAGATCATTAACGTTATCAATGATATTGCAAGACAGACGAACTTGCTTGCTTTGAATGCATCGATCGAAGCAGCTAGTGCAGGCGAAGCAGGAAAAGGATTCTCAGTTGTTGCAGCGGAGATCCGGAAGTTAGCTGAACAAAGTAATGATTCGACTAAAGAAATTGAGTCGATCATTGAACAGATCAGACAGCAATCAACTGGTTTGGTCAAGACAACAACAGACTCACTGGAAAGCAGTGAAAAACAGACTGGTTTGATCACAGAAGCCATCAAGTCGACAATGAACGTTTATAAGCATAATGAAGCTATGGGTGCAAATGTTCAAAAGATCCATGAGGGTACAAAAGAGATCAGTGAAACTCAAAAGATGATCTTAGATAAACTTGAAAGCATCTCAGCTTCAACACAAGAAAACGCAGCAGGAACAGAGGAAGTTTCGGCTAACTCTGAAGAAGTGCAAGCTACGATGGATGAGTTTACCCAACATGTTTCGACCTTGGAAGAAACTGCTGCTCAGTTGCAAAAACTGACGGGTCAATTTGATTTAGATAACTAAGCAGAAAGCTGAGAAGCTGGCCAATTGCGAGTCCGTTATTAAATAGCAAAAAGTTAATATAAGAGAACTGCAAACAAAAAAGATCGTTCTTCTTTAAATTGAAGGACGATCTTTTTGCATGTAGTTAATTATTTTGCCAACTAATGATCGTAAGCAGTGTTGAATTGGACGTGTAGCTTTCGCTAGGAAATTATTTGAAGTTAAGAAAACGCCTGAAGTTCGTGGTTTGAACTTCAGGCGTTTTTTTCAAGCAATTTTTCAATTTTAGGTTGTTTTTGATTCCATGGTAAATAAGGCTCTAACTCTGCTGTACTTGGAAATGGTCCTAATTGCGAGATCTGAGTTAGGAGCTCAATCAAATATTGTTCAGGATCTAAGCCGTTGGCTTTCGCACTCTCGATCAAGGTCAACCAGACCGCATTAGCCTGGGCGCCTGCCACACTAGTGCTGAACAGAAAATTTTTCCGTGCGATCACTAAGGTTTTGACAGCCTGTTCGCAAGTATTGTTAGAGAGATCAAACGCACCATACTCTAATAATTTATCCAGGGCACTTCGCTGCCCTACTGCATAAGTGATTGCTTTTCCGAGCATTGATTTGGGCAAGACTGGTAAAGTAGCGACACATTCCCAAAATTTATCGAATAAAGGTCGGAGTTCACGTTGGCAGTAAATTCGGCGTTCCTGACTGGAAAGCTCCGTCCCGGCTTTTTCCTGCCGGAAAATATCATCTAAGAGCTTTAAAGGCCGCTTAGCCTGTGAGTCAAATTTGGCTGCATCGTAAAACTTACGCCTCACATGAGCTAAACAGCCTACTCGATCTGCGTGATCGACTGCATGATAAACTTGGTAGCCGTCACACTGCAAAACACCTTGAAATCCCTGGTAGAGTTCCCGACCGGACTTTTGTGTGCGGTCGGGCTTGTAAGCATAATAGATCCCTGGCCGCGAGGCTTTTTGAACTGTCCGCAGGACCCACATCCTTGATTCGGAGGTAGGACTCTTAGCGGGTTCTCGTAAAACTTGAATGACTGTTTCGTCACCTTGTAAATAAGGGCGTCGCAAAAGTTCTTGGTGGATCAAGTTATACAAGGGTGTCATCAGCTTTGCCCCCTGCACGAGCCAACTTGCCAGAGTGGACTCCGCGACTTGCCAGCCTAAGCGGTGCCAATCTTTTAATTGACGGTAAAGTGGGGTGCCCAAAACGAACTTTTGATAAACGATATTTTCCAAAAGTGCCGGGGTCGCCAAACTATGTGGAAACAACGGTCGAGGTGTGTCGGCCTGATAAAAAGCCGTGTGTGCTTTTTTAGCAAAACAAGCAGCACAATCACAGGCATAAGTACGAACATATTCATACTCGACCCATAATTTTGCCGGAGCAAAGTGCAATTTACTAGACACCAGTTTTTTGCCCACGACTTTCAGAGGCTGTCCTTCAGGACAAACCAAGTTTGGCAGTTCGTAGATTTTTTCTTTAACAGGTAGATCAGCTACTTGTGCTTGACGTGGCTGCCTTTTTTGCGGTCGTTTTTGGTTCGTTGATTGAGTTTCTTGCGTGCTTTGTTCGTCAGTGGGCTCTGACTGGGTAAAAACACCCTCATTTTCTCCCCAGAGTTCCATTTGATTAGCATCAACCGGGACAGATTTTTCGGACTTTGGTGCATACAATTTTTTAGTTAGATATGTGTTCATGTTTTCAAGTTCTGCGATCCGAGCATCTTTAGCCTGGCTTTCTTGTTTTAATAGCTGCACTTGTGCAGTTAGTTCTTTGACTTGTGTCATTAATGCTGCGAACTGTTTTTGTTGGTCCATTTCTATCCCCACCCACCAGTATGACTAATAAGCCCTCCGGCTTATCTTGACAAGTTTTAGCATAACACGCTCCCACGCAAATAGCATCCACAGATTTAAATCTGTGGATAGGGTTTTAAAAAGATATTCACAGGTGGATATGTCCGCTAGGCTTCAAAAACTTTGTGGGGGTCATATTGATGGACCGTGGCATCTAAAGACCATCCTTGTAAGAGCCTCTTTAACTGAAATGACGTTAATTTACGCACAGCGGCTTGGTCAAGTGGCCATTGTAAACTACCGTTTTCAAATCTTTTATACAAGAGCAAAAAACCGTCACCTTCCCATAAAAGAGCCTTGAAGCGGTCCTTGCGAGTCCCACAAAAGAGAAATAAAGTTCGTCGGTATGGATCCAATTCAAATTGTTCAGTGACCACGCCGACTAACCCGTCGATCCCTTTGCGCAGATCAGTTTTGCTACACACTAAGTAGATCTGGTCAACTTTATTTAAATCAAGCATCATGGTCAAACGCCGCCTTCAAGAATGCATCTAGGATATAGTTGTTGATCCGGTTATAGATCACAGCCGTCTTATTTTGATCCAGCCGAATTTGGAGCGCTTTTTGCGGTACTTTTGGTGTTTCATGTGAACGACCATTAAGTTTAACTTCCACAAAATCATGTTTTTTTTCCAAAAAAACCACCTCATCCTTTTTGATGAGATGATCATATAATATCTTTCATTTGATTGAAATACGTCCACTTAAACACTGCTTACTAATGATCAGTGCTTGTGGACCGATGAAGGAAAATATCGAAGGTGAATATAGATCAGTTACTAGTTGAAGTTGCGGCATAATTTCTTTCAGGCAAGAAACATATTTTTCCAAGACCATTGTATTGTCTGCCACGATTGCTAGTTCCGGTTTTGCTGCAGAGCTGCGAAACTTATTCAATAGCGCCGTTGCAATTTTTTTCGTGCGTGAACTTTTCATCAAGACTTCAAGTTCACCATTTTCGGAAAAATGTAGCAAGGTTTTATAATGCAGCATATTATTACTGAAGAGATGTGCATTATTTGAAATAGAACCGATCCGACGCAAGTTTTTGAGATTTTCCATTATGACCAGTGTATGTTGCTTTTGGCGATACTTGGTTAGTTCTGCTAAAATGTCAGCAATTTTTAGTCCGTGAGTAATCATAGTAAGTGCTCGTTCAACCAACGCTCCTTCTGCAGGACCAAGAGTATGAGAATCAAAGAGATGGATCTTAAGCGGCTGTTGACAGCTTTTGGCGAAAGTAGAGAGATTTGAGCCTAAGCCACTGATCGAACTGGCAATATGTATACAAAGTACGTCAGTATAACCAGCTTGTTGAAGTTCATCGGTTACTGCAGAAATTGTGGTTAGAGGGATCTGCTCTTCTGTTACAGTGTTAAGCGTGGCTTCCCTTAGCGTTTCTATTCCAGCAACTTCTGGTAATTCATTGGGATAATAAGCTTCTCCATCCAATGAAAGTGGGATCTGTAAGACCCTAATATTCGGTTGTGATCCGACTTTACTGCTGATCATCGCAGCGCTGTCAGTTAAAATAGCGATTTTCATTAGTAATATCCATTCATTGTATAAATTTCGTGGGTCGTGTCAAATATTTGTTAGGCTAGACAGTTAGTTGATCCACGATTTTTAGCGACTAGTTACTCGGTTGTTAAAATGTCTAATAATAAAATTATAACATGCTTTTCAGGTTGATAAACGGTCGTCTTTTTTCTATACTTGAAAGTACAGTATTAATGGAATAATTACTTGTTACATGGTGGTTCGTGACCATCCCACCTAAAAACTAGGAGATTCTTAAAAAGGGCACGTCTTAATAATAAAGTTGCTGAGATCACTAAAACAGTTTTGATTGCTGCACTTTATGTAGTTTTAACGTTTGCTTTTACACCATTGAGTTATAGACCGATTCAATTTCGTTTGTCAGAACTGCTCAATACTATGGTGGTTTTCAACAAACGTTACATGAGGGGTGTTTGATTGCTAATTTATAGTCATCAATGGGGCCGGAATGTCATAGGCAGTCGCACTAGAATTACATCTGGTCAGTGAAGTTTTGTTTTGGATGACATATTTGACAGTCGGCATTGGTGAATTTGTTGTGGTTTTAATTGGCGACATTGTTGTGTGGCTGATCAATGAAAAAGTTGATCTAAGCCGGTAAAAGTGAGCGTGGTTTGCAAATAAAGAGGTGGCAATGATGCTGACATTCCTGTTTATATTATGCGTCCTTTTTGTGTGGAGCGTTTTGAGCTTCTTTTTCAACATCGGCTGCGGTTGCTTGTTAGGAGTCATATTTTTACTAATAATAATCCTGAATAATTCATATCTTTAACAGTTTTTCTTTCTTTGCCTGTTATCATCTTGTTTGTCCGTGATCCAAACCAACACCTTTTAGGTGTTTAATTGCGTATACAAAAAGAGCACAGCCTGTGCTATTGTTAAGTCGACCAAAACCAACACAGAACAGGAGTGCTCCATATGTCGACTTTACAACAACAAACCGTTAACTTCAACAAAAATCTGGTTCTTTCTAATAATGGTGGTCATTTATCTAACGATGCGGGTCTAATTTTAGTGGCTGAATTTATGCATCAGATCCACTTTAAGCGCCTTTTGAAAGAAACTCTCCATTTTAAGGAAAACCGCAAGTTCTATAGGTACCATAAGAACCAGCTGTTTAAACAACTGTTGATTCAGCTGATTGCGGGTTATTTCGACGATACTGCCGCTAATAAACTGACCGCAGACATGAGCTTTGAGCTTGTTTTAGATAATTTAGTTGCTTCGCAACCAACTCTTTCACGCTATATCAACCAAATTTCCGCAGACGACTTGGCCGGGATCACAAAATTAGTCGCCAAGTTAGCGCAGTTAGTGATCACACAAAAGAAGCAACGTCAACTGATCATTGATCTTGATTCGACTCATTCCGATACATTTGGTTACCAGAAAGGCAGTGCTTTTAACACCCATTATCAAACGAACGGTTATCATCCCCTGTTGGCTTTTGATGGTTTTTCGGGTTGTCTCTTAGGAGCTAAATTACGGCCAGGTAACGAATACACTTCCAAAAATGCGGAAGCTTTTTTGAAACCGCTACTGAAACAATACGCTGCTTTAGATGTACTAATCCGGGCTGACTCGGGTTTTGCCAAGCCAGAAATTTATGCCGCCTGTGAAGAAGCTGGGGCAAAGTTTACGATCCGTCTCAAGGCTAATCCAAAACTACAACGGATCGCCGAGCACTTGATCCATGTGGGGCAACCTGGGGAAGACTTCGCCGAAAAAGATGTCCAGTGGCACCGTTTGACAGATTACCAACCGGACACTTGGGGTCGCGCTTACCCCGTGATCATTAAATCAACTCGCCCTGCTGGCGAGCTACTCTTTAAACACGAATTTATCGTGACTAACTTGGAGCTGGCTTTTGCCAGTGACGTCTTTGAACTCTATCACCAACGTGGAGCCATGGAGGATCTGATCAAAGAAGTTAAAAGTGGCTTTGCCTTTGATAAAACGGATAGTTCCAGTTTTACGGCTAACCAGTTTAGAATGTTACTCGCCGGTGTGGCTTATAACTTAGTTCAAGCCATGAAAAAACTGGTTTTCCCAGCTGAATTAGGGAACGCAACGAAGCGCCACTTTACGTTTCAAGCTCTTTCATTTGGCCGGCAGAGTCACCCAACATGCACGTAAATTATGGCTGCATCTTTCTAGTACCAATGTTTTTGATGATTTATACTGGCAAACATTGTTTAGGATTCAAGAATTTCAGCTCACTAGTAATTAAAAAAGACAATTTAAAAAATTTAAGTACGATCAAGGGAGTAGTTTACTCTTTTGACACCAATCAAAAATAAAATTGTCTTAAAAATAGCTCAAATACACTCAAAAATAGTTGCGGATTAAATTTGAGCTAAATTAAACGTTAAAAGGGGCAAATTACCTTTACGCAACAAAGTATGAATTATTCAGGATTATTTGTAACGCTTACATTTTAAGCGGTATACTTAAGTAAGTGAAACATAAAATCATCAGGAGGTCTTTATTAATGGTAGCACAGAAAATAAACGCATCAGATGCAATGTTAAAAGTCATGGCAGACTGGGGAATTGACCATATTTTTGGTTTACCCGGTGGCTCGTTTGATTCAACGATGAATGCACTACATAACCAGAAAGCGATTATGCGTTACATTCAAGTGCGCCATGAAGAAGTCGGTGCACTAGCAGCGGCGGGTGAAGCCAAAGCAACTGGCAAGATTGCTGCTACATTTGGCTCAGCCGGACCTGGTGCAGTCCACTTGTTAAATGGTCTCTACGATGCTAAATATGATAATGTTCCTGTATTAGCATTAGTTGGACAAGTTGCTACGGGTGTGATGAATACGGATTATTTCCAAGAAATGAATGAAAACCCCATGTTTGCTGATGTGGCAGTCTATAATCGGACGGTAATGACGGCTGAACAGATGCCACTTGTAGTCGACCAAGCCATTCAACAAGCCTATAAACACCGCGGCGTAGCAGTTGTCACGATTCCAACTAACCTAGGCTGGGAACCGATTGAAGATAACTTCGAGGCTACTGCAAACTTATTCCAAATGGGCAATTATCCAGAGCCAAGAAGCGCGGATATTGATCGTACATTACAGTTAATTAAAGATGCAAAACAACCCATTATTTATTTTGGTCAGGGTGCACGTGCTGCGGGTGAAGAATTGGTTGCTTTATCTGATCGGTTGAGTATCCCAATGATGTCATCAGCCCTTTCAAAAGGGATTGTTGCCGATGACCATCCAGCTTATATGGTTTCAGCTGGGCGAGTAGCCACGAAACCCGGAGTTGATTTGGCAGAAGCTGCTGATCTAATCTTATTTGTCGGTAGCAATTATGAATTCGGTCAATACTTCTTCAAGCCAGATGCCAAATTTATTCAAATTGATATCGATCCTACTAAACTAGGACACAGACACCATGTGGATGTCGGAATTTTAGCGGATGCTAAGACGGCATTAAAGGCATTGCTAGCCGCGAGTGAACCAGTTGCCAAAAAATCTGCCTTTTATAAAGCAGCACTCGCCAACAAAGAAAACTGGAATGAATGGAAAGCCAGTTTTGAAGAAAACGATCAAACACCGTTACGTGTGGAACCCGTCTTCAAACAAATCAATGAGATGGCCACTGACGATGCCATCTTTAATCTCGATGTTGGGAATGTTTCAATCGATGGGGTGCGTTTCTTGAAAATGCATCCAGGCCAACGTATGACGTTATCAGCATGGTATGCCACAATGGGTTGCGCAGTGCCTGCAGCAATCGGGACCCAGGCTGCCTACCCTGACCGTCAAATCTGGTCGATTAGTGGTGACGGTGGCTTCACGATGGTGATGCAAGATATTATCACGCAAGTTAAATACCAAATGCCAATCATCAACGTTGTATTAAGCAACGATTCATTCGGATTCATTGAAGCTGAACAAGATGATAAGGGTCAACCACACTCAGGGGTTGCCATTCAGGGGGCAGATTACGGTGCAGCAGCAACAGCGATGGGCGCAAAAGGATTTACGGTACGGACATTAGCTGAATTGAAAGCTGCTTTTGCTGCTGCTAAAGGCACGAAGGAACCTGTTGTGATTGATGTTAAAATTGCTAACGAACGTCCGTTACCCGTTGAACAACTCGTGATTGATGATCAAACACAGGATCCAGCAGAAGTAGCGGCCTTTGTTGAAAAATATCATGCACAAGGATTGAAACCATTTCGGACGTTCTTAGAAAGTTAAGATTTTTTAAATCAGACTAGCGACCGATAAAAAATAATGTTGAATGTGGTAAATTATAATTAAAATTAACCTTGGAAGGAATTCAGCGGATGAGTAGAACAATTTCAAGACGCTTAATCAGCGCAACGTCTCTCATGGCATTAATCGGAAGCATCTCATTGGCTATTTATTGGTCTCGGCTTGGTCTTTTTAATAACACGACCGCGTTGCAGGCGTATTTGGGGCACTCTGTGCTAATTGGTCCGCTGATTTTCATCACGATTCAGATTATTCAAGTTGTGATTCCTGTCATTCCAGGCGGGATTAGCACCGCAGCCGGGGTTTTGGTATTCGGCCCACTTTGGGGGTTTGTTTATAATTACGTCGGGATTGCAATTGGTTCTATCTTGAACTTCTTATTAGCACGACAATTTGGGAAGCCGTTCATCTTACACGTCATCAGTGAAAAAACGTATGACAAGTATATCGGGACAATTACGGAAAAGAAAAACTTTGCGCGCTTCTTCGCACTTGCGATTTTCTTACCGGTCGCACCAGACGATGTCTTGTGCTTGATGGCTGGGCTCACCGAGATGTCATTGAAGAAATTTACATGGATCATTATTTTATGCAAGCCAGCTTCAATTGCAGTGTATAGTTTTGCGCTGGTGTATGGCGGTCAATTCCTAATGCAATTAATGTAAAAAAAGGCCCAGGATATTTTATCCTGGGCCTTTTTTGCGTGTTTAGGCGGTTTTTCTCTTTAACCCGATGCCAGTAACGGCACTGAGAATTGAGAAGATTGGTGATAAGAGACTGAAGAAACAAAATGGAAGGTAACTCAAGGTAGGGACGCCTAAAGTATTAGCGGCAAAAACGCCAGCGACGCCCCATGGAACGAGGTAGTTGATAACTGTCCCACCATCTTCAAGGGCGCGCCCTAAAGCAAGATTACTCAAGTTTGATTTTTCAAAGGTGCTCTTGAAGGCTTTACCAGGGAGAATCACAGAAAGGAATTCTTCACCGATAAAGAGGTTAACGCCAATCCCAGAAGCAATAACGGCGCTGAGCAATTGACCTGGCGTCTTAAGATGAGTAGCAAGAGGGGCCATCACGCGTTCGATTAAACCAAGCTTCATTAAGAGGCCACCGAGGGTTAAGGTCAAGATAATTAAGGCGACGGTGCTTAACATGCTATTAATCCCACCGCGTGAGAGCAAGGCATCGATACTTTTATCGCCGGTGTGGGCAACAAACCCATTTTCAATGTAACTCGCAATTTTAGCAATTGGTGTGTGTGGGTTGTGGAAAAAGATTAAACCGATTGAAACGGCAATGTTTAAAAAGAGTGTTGGAATTGCTGGCATTTTAAGGCGAGCACAAACGAAAATTAAGATGATTGGAATTAGTGCAAGTAGGCTAACTGAAGTGTGCGTGTTTAAGACAGCAACCGTCGCACCAATTTTATCGAGGGAGACATTTTTCGAGGTATGGCCAATGATAGCGTATAAAATTAATGAGCCAACAAACGCTGGAACCGTGGTCCACATCAAGTTCTTAATATGTTCAAATAGATCTGTTTCAGTAACCGCTGCGGTTAAGTTTGTTGATTGTGAAAGTGGTGATGACTTATCACCGAATATTGCCCCGGAAATAATAGCTGCGGCCACGATGGTAGTGTTTAGTCCGAGTGTGGCTCCAATCCCGAAGAAAGCAATGCCGACGGTTGAAATGACGGTAAAGGCGCTCCCGATGGCACTGCCGACAAGCGCACAGACGACGAAAATCGAGGGAATGAACCAGTGTACACTGACCATTTTGAAGCCCCAGACCATCAGGCTAGGAATCACACCGGCGGCAATCCAGATACTGATTAAGGCGCCGACGAGAATGAAAATAATGATAGGAATGATTCCGCTTTTGAGACCATCTTCGATACCAGAATGAATGGCGTCCCAGCTAAAGTGCCGCCAACGGGCCCATAGAATCAAGAGGGCAATCGCCGTTAAGACGGGTGTTTGTGGTGAAAGTTGGAAAACAATCACGCCGCTACCCATGATGGCTAGCAGAATAAGTAAAACGATACTTGCTTCTAATAAACTAGTTTTGTGTTTTGTCATTTAAATCGCATCCTTTTAAGTTTAATGGTTAGGCTGGTGCGACAAAAGACTGATAACGGAGGATTCCCCCGCACGATGCAATCTTGAACATGAAAATCCCTCCATAGTTGAAATGTGTTTTTGATTGGCAATGTTCTATGCAAATGTTTAGATATTAAGCGCTAAATCACGCACTCTACAAAAAAAGTCCCTACTCGCTGATGCGAATAGGGACGATTGGAAACCGCGGTACCACCCAGTTAACGTGTCATTTTAAGGTAACACACCACTCTTACAGGTGATAACGGTCCTGTTAATTAGCCGAATCATCCATTCAGTATTTCGTAACAATTACCCTGATCGGTTTGCAGCAACCACCGACTTTCTGACACCCAGATAATGCACTACTTAGTTTGAATTAAGATGACTTATGATTGTTATTCAATTTACGGTAGTTCGAATTAAAAGTCAAGCATGAACTTTAGAAAAAATTTGTATCTTGCAAATTGTAACTGTAATCTAACTGGTAAGAATCGCTTGGTAATGGGACAGTTTCAGCAAAACGCTGCTCGAATTCGTCGAGGGGCAAGCTTGTCCACAGACGAAAACTGTGATCATCATAAGCGGCCCAGTCACAAATTTTAGTTAATTCGGGATACCGTTGTAAATCAGGAACGGGTGTCTCAATAAAGTGTAAAAAATAATCATGGGATTCGGCTTGTTGAGAAACGGTCGAAAATAAATGGAAATAATCGCGGAATGTCATCGGTATGCTCGCTTTCTACAAGAGTAATTAATCGTTATTAGTATAAACTGAAAAAGTGGTATACCACAAATTTGGCGCTTTTGTTTAATGGAAACATAAGAATTTACTTGGCGCAACACTGTAAGTGGGTTACTATGAGTGTTGATATGACAAAGGAGTTGTTCCAGATGCAGATTAGGACTGCCACAACTGAACTACGGCATTTTCAACTAATGGATCTTGAAGTGGTCTATCAAATTGGTTGTCAAAAAAAGATTGTGACGCAGCTAAATATGACGGCTTTTCAATCTCAACAAGAAGCACAGTCGTTTCTAACAATGTTGATGAATGATGAGGATGCTTGGGCGATTGTTGATCGCACAACGCAGGTGGTGCAAGGATTGATAATGCTCGCCCCTACCCTTAGTGCGGATGGACAATCAGTCGCGGCATATGAACTCAGTTTTGCCATCTTACCGGCATATCAACGACGTGGGATTATCAGCGCAGTATTGCCGGCAACGATGCAAGCCTATGCGCAAGAAACTGGTGTAAACACCTTTAATGCGGCCTGCTTTTTAACCAACCAAGCATCGCAAGCGAGTTTACAGAAAGTTCAGTTCGAGAAGACTTATCAATCACAACTACCGGATTATTTAGGCGGGCAACGAGTTCAGTACTACCGCCGAATAGTGAACGTTTTCAAATTGTAAAAATAACATGGTTATAACCGTAATAAATCACGGTTTAAATGAGAAAGCTATGGTATAATCGGTTTGAAAGACAAATGGGGGGTTAATCAAATGGCAAACGAAAACGACCAAGCCTATGCACGAAAGTTAGCGCAAATTGAGGCAAACGAAAATTTGACGATTCTATCAAGTATGAATCAGGTTAATGATGAAAAGGTTAAGCAGTACATCGTCTATACAGACTATCGCGAAAATGGTCAACAAGAATCGACAAGTTCGATTTTTGTCTACACACCATACGCTAATGTCGACCGCTTTGGACATTCAACGGTTGATTTTCAAGCACAACTCTTATTTGAAACCAATAAATGGAAAAAAGAAATGCACATTACAGTTCTTGAAACATTGGGAGCAGCTTCACGCTTAGCTGTTTATGATTTCCAAAATCTTGGTTTAGCACAATTGGCAGTGAAAGCCTTCTGTAATTTAGCGAATAAGTTGGAAATCGAAACAATTGATGGTAATATCAGTACGTTCGATAGAGATGATTTTAAGAAAGTTGCACACATTCTTGAAAAATATGGGTTTGAGGTACAAACCGACGCAGGTCAATCCTCTGGTTCATTCATTAAGACGCGAAAGGCGTAGTGCGCGACTGTTAAAAAGGGGATAGGGCTAATGCATTTAACACGGGCGTTTGAACAAGCAACTTGTATTATCGTACTTTTGGCGACGCAAGATCCTGAACACACAATTTCGTCTGAAGTCATTCATCATCGCTTAGGCGGGTCACAGACTTACCTACGCAAAATTATTCGTAAGTTAGTAGTGGCTGGGCTAGTGAAATCGGCTTCTGGTAATAGTGGTGGTTTTACACTAGCGCGGCCAGCTGATGAAGTTTCAATCTACGATGTTGTGTTGGCCACGGAAGGACAAATTAAGTCTTATCCAGATACGGGTAAGTTGGATACGGTCTTCAATGACTTCCAACCCGTTGCTAAACAAGGAACATTGATTATTAACGCTGCGTTCCACAAGGCGGACATGCTATGGGCGAACGAGTTAAAACGGCAAACTGTTTCTGGCTTGATTATTGAGACAATTGGGCACCAAGCCATTCCAGTGATTGATTGGAATCAATCAGCCGAACAACGTGAATTACTCATCCAGAAGATCATTAAAAATTTAAAATAGAGTGAAAGCAATCCGGTTGTTGGATTGCTTTTTTTGTGCTGGAATTGAAAATTAGTTTTCAATTGATTAGTTGATAGTTTCAGAAAATTGATAATTTATTTAAAAAATGGACAATGGCATATCCAATTAACGCCGTACCACTTGTTAACAAAGGATTAAGATTAATAGTGAAGAAAATAATTAACACCAAAATTAAAAATATATATTTGCTGAAAACTTATTATTTTATTACATAAAACGTACTATGAATTAGAAGGAGTAGCGAATAGAATGAGACGAATGAAGCAACGATTTGGATTGTTATTAGCGGTGGTTGCCACTTTTGGCCTGATGTTGATGGTTAGTCATCAACCAGTTCAGGCGGAGAAAGTGACTTATTCGGTTACGCCCGTCTATCCTGATAATCAAACGGATACGGAGTTGGGCTATTATGATTTAAAAGTTACTCCTGGTCAAAAACAAGAAGTTGGTGTGCGGGTTCAAAATAGTGGAACAAAACCAATTACGGTCGATGTGACCCCTACGACAGCGACAACCAACGAAAATGGATTGATTGATTATACAGGAACCAATACTAAGCGAGATAGCTCGTTAAAGTATTCGTTTAGTGATATGATGTCGGGCGCGCAACGGGTAAAGGTACCGGCTAACGGTGAACAGACGGTGACTTTCGATTTAACAGTGCCAAATGAATCATTTAAAGGGCTGGTTTTAGGTGGCTTTTATATTTCACAAGTCCCTAAGAGTCAGGTTGATCAGGCGTTGGAACGAAAAGGTGGGGCTACTTTAACCAACCAATATTCCTACATTCTTGCAGCTAAACTGACTGAATCAGATGAAATGGTGCATCCTAGTCTACGGCTGAATAAGGTGAAAGCAGGATTGATCAATAGTCATACTGCTGTTTTAGCCAATGTTCAGAACGTCAAAGCTAATTCAGTCGGTAAGATGGTTGTTAAAGGTGAAATCCGCAAAGTTGGGTCAAACAAGGTTCTGTATCAGAACAAACGCAGCGACTTAGAGATGGCCCCTAATTCAAACTTTAATTACGGGATTGATTTAAAGAATCAACCATTAAAAGCCGGTAAATATAATATTAAGTTACGCGTAACATCGAATAAGGGGAGTTGGCTACTTTCTAAAAACTTCGAGATTACCCGTCAGGAAGTTGCAAAATATAACGATAAGGCCGTTGAATTACCAGAGAACAATAACTGGTGGTTATATGTCATTATCGGTATTATGATTGTCATTATCCTACTATTGATAATTCTTTTATGGCGGAAATCACGCAAAGATAAAGAACAATAAGCAAAATGAAAACCACGATTGAAATAATCGTGGTTTTTTAATGGAAATAATTGACGTGGTTGTGTGAATTCTGTATACTCATTTCTAACAAGATAAGAGGTCGCAAAAACCATGAGTCGTTATCCTGAACTGACTAAGCAGTAATGAGGGATAATTAAAGGGGAATTTGCCGAAATGTCAAATTGCTTATTCATTTTGATGTTGGGACTTGGTTGAATAAATCAAGGACTGTCGTAACGAAATGTTACGGGGCGCTATCAACGGATATTATAAGGCTATCAGTCTTTTTGTCGTTTTTAGCAGACAAAAAGACTGTTTTTTTGTTTGCTAGAACGTGGTTGGGGCTTTTTCTTGAAATCATAGAGAAAAGAGCGAAGTATTATGGCAGGAAATGAAATGAAGCGGGAGTTAAAGACGCGGCATCTTTCGATGATTGCGTTGGGCGGTAGTATCGGGACGGGCTTGTTTGTGACAAGTGGTTCAGCAATTGCAAAGGCAGGTCCAGGTGGTGCATTGTTAGCCTATTGTGGGATTGGGATTATGGTCTTCTTCTTGATGACCAGTTTGGGTGAAATGGCAACGTACTTGCCTGTCTCAGGTTCTTTCTCAACCTATGCAACGCGGTTTGTTGATCCAGCCCTTGGTTTTGCGTTAGGGTGGAATTATTGGTTTAACTGGGCGATTACGTTGGCGGTTGATATTAGTACCGCGGCACTCGTTACGGAATTCTGGCTTCCTGATATGCCAGGGTGGATTTTTAGCTTAGTCGCACTATTATTAATTTTCTTGATTAACATCACGAGTGTTAAATCATTCGGCGAAACGGAATATTGGTTTGCGTTAATCAAAGTGATTACGGTCATTATTTTCTTAGGTGTTGGGTTACTAACGATTCTCGGGATTATGGGTGGCCATCATACTGGCTTGAGTAACTTCACTTATAAGAAGGCCCCATTTGTTGGTGGGTTACCAATGATGTTGAGTGTCTTCGTCGTTGCTGGCTTCTCATTCCAAGGCACCGAACTAATTGGGATTACAGCTGGTGAATCAAAGACTCCAGAAAAGAGTATTCCAAAGGCCATTAAACAAGTTTTCTGGCGCATTCTGCTATTTTATATTCTTTCAATCTTCGTGATTGCTTGTTTAATTCCTTATGATAGCCACTCATTGTTGGGCGCGAGTGAAACGAATATTGCTGTTAGTCCATTTACGTTAGTGTTCAAACGGGCTGGGTTAGCTTCTGCAGCTAGCATCATGAACGCAGTGATCTTAACATCAGTGTTATCAGCGGCAAACTCAGGGATGTACGCTTCATCCCGGATGTTGTGGTCAATGGCTGAAGATGGCTATGCAGCTAAAATCTTCGCTAAGACAAGCAAACGTGGCATCCCAGTAATGGCACTGATTGGGACAACAATCGTAGGAGCTTTAACCTTTGTGACAAGTATTTTTGGAACTCGGATTTATTTATTCTTAGTGGCAGCTAGTGGGTTGACTGGGTTTATTGCTTGGTTAGGAATTGCTGTGTCACATTATCGTTTCCGTCGTGCGTTCAAGGCACAAGGTCATCAGTTGAGCGAATTGAAATATCATGCACGTTGGTTCCCATTTGGTCCCATTTTTGCATTCGTGCTTTGTTTATTGGTGATTGCAGGGCAAGATATTCAAGCCTTTAAGAACTTCGATTGGACAGCGATTGGGATTAGTTATATGAGCATTCCATTGTTTGTCGTACTATATGTTTACTATAAAGTACGGTACAAAACTAAGATGATTCCACTAGAAGAAGTTGATTTATCAAAACATAAATAGCGTGCGGCTTACGGAGCACGTTTAGATTACAAAAAGGCCCGACAATTTAAGTTGTCGGGCCTTTTTGCGTTATTATAGCGAGCGTTGATCACCAGCTTTGAAATATTGTTGATAAGGTGTTAATCGTTGCTTGAAGAGCTCGTTGACTGTCACGAAATGTCGTTTTTGAGCGGTTTGTTCTTTAGCAATTGCGGGTAATGCCTTAATCGTTGCCTCACTTGTGTGCAGTAAGACAATATCACCACCTGTAATACGTTCATTTACATTTTTGGCAACTGTCGGCGCATCAATATCTAAGCGCCAATCTTCCGAATCAACACTCCAAGCGATTAGTGCCCGGCTAGCAGCGGTTGTTAATTCCGTACTAGGGGTTTCGGTTGTGACCCGTAATAAGTGTGGCAATTGACCACTGGCTTTGAAGTAGGCGGCATCGGTTTGCTTGAGGTTATCGGCAATTTCTGACGCGCTCATTGTGTCCAAGTCATCATCGTTGTTATACGCTTGGGTGCCAACGACATGGCCAGCTTTGAGTAATTGCTTCAGTTGATCCGGATGTTCTTTAGCTGCTTTACCAGTAGTGAAAAAAGTTGCTTTGATGTTTAAATCGTTTAGTTGATTAATGACACTCGTAATAGTGCTAGGTTTTAATGTCGTATTAAAGGTGAGTGCAATCTTTTTAGCACCACCTTTTTTGGAAGGCATTTGATTGTCTTCTGGGACAAGGTTGGGATTGAGGTATGGACCAACCGTTGCCATTGGCAGGGCAATTGTTTCGATATCAAGAGGATTCTTTGCGAATTTCAATGTTAGACCATCGGTTGTAAATTCGAAATTGGTTGCTTGATCATTTCCTGGGAAATCAAGTGCTTCCAATTGTGTAAGTTGTTCGGGGGTATAATTATGGGCTTGTAATTGTTGGTCAATTGCAAGTTGACGAATCATCGGAATTGTTGTGCTATCTTTTTGCAAATCTTTAAACGAAACCGATGTTGTATTGTGCTGCATATCATAGATGGCTTCAGTTCCAGTTTGTGAAAATAAGCGTTGATAACGGGTCTTAAACCGTGATTTCACAAAACCATAAGCCTCGGCGGTTGGCTTAAAAGCATACGTATTGTCTTGCAAGTTCTTAGCAGTATAACTGACGTACAATGTGATATGGTCAATGTCGGGTGATTCTTTGTGTGCTTTTGCATAAAGCTGATTACCGAGTGCGACTTCTTGTTTTTGTAAATCGATATTGGCCCCATTTTGGTTTTGTGGGACAAAATAATAGATTTTTCCATGCGGTTTGGCTGTAGCGTAGATTTTAAAGGCCGCGTATTGACCACTTGCTTGGTCATTAAAATCACTTAAAGTTGACTGCTGCATATTCTTTTGCGACTGTTTAAACTGCTCTCTCATAAAATATTGGTTCTCAAAATACATAATTGGTATTAAGAAGAGTGTCAGAACAATCAAAGTCCATTTTTGCCAAGTCCGCATGAATACTATCCTCCAGTAAGTTTGTTTATCTAAATTTAGTATACTGAATTTAATCGCGACTTGAAAGTATTATTCGTGAACTAATCTACATACCCGATGCTCCGATTTCACCCAATCATGATAAAGCCGTTTTTGGTCAGGGCCACGATTTTCCAGGCATTCAGGTGCCTGAGATTCGCTCTGTCACATTAGCTGATCCGGGTGCCAAAAATGCACAGTCTGTAAAATCGAATGGCCATGCGCAGTTTAATTATGCGGATGGCACACTGCATGCGGCCCCGCATTACGGGATTACAGGACAAGTCGACCTAGTTAACCCGCCTGATTCTTTTGGGTTATACTATCGTGTTAATGCAGATCAAAATGCAGTGTGGCAACCGGTGATAACCGATTCGCAGTTGCATTTATCGGAGAGCTTTATGGCACAGCTAATTAATGCTAGTCAGAATCAGACAGGGAATCCGACTACTACGGAGCAAGGGCTGCAGTGTGATGTCATGCGGACAAGCGACATTGAGTTTACGTTGTCTGAAAAGGCGGCAAGTGCACCTATTGCAAATGATGATTTAAATCCAATTGCTAAATTCCAATTCAAATTAACTTTAAACGGGGCAGTAGAGGTTGGCATCCCGAAAACAATTACGTTTGATGACGAAATTTTGGGTCAAAGTAGGGGGGGACTAATCGGACGATTGCGCTAAATGAGGTACCAAGTGTACAACTAAAAGTGGCAGATACTGGTACACCAAAAGCGCCGAAAGTAGTCATATGTAATCCGTTGTGTAGTCATTTTGATTTACAACTAGGCTATCTGGGGATAAATCAACGACCCAATAATCCCTTTTATATGCAAGAAAATTTTAAATACCGCTTAAATGATAGTGATGCAAAAGCATTAACTAATGAGTCGCCTGATAATCAATGGGTTGATGGGATTCTACAGCGGCCAATCAGTGAGCAAGATTTAACGAGTTATGGAACCACAGTTGGTTGGAAACAAAGTCAGTTGCAGTTATCACTACCTTATAATGATGCTTATCAGATTGGCCCATATAATGCTGATTTGAAATGGCAATTGGTGATTTAAGTTATTAGCGTGTTAGGTTTAATTAGAGCTGATGATGAAATTATTTTCAGCTTTTGAGGCGGTGTGTATTAATAACGCATCGCCTTTTGTTATACGCAACAAATATCGCTGTAGAATGGTTATGCTTTAATATCGATTGATGGTAAAATATATATCAATTATTTGGAACAAGGGGTTAGGCAATGTGGATACCAATAGTGTTTATTTAACATCGGCAGAAAAGATAAGTATGCTCTTTTCTTAGATATTATTAATGTCAAATGGGATGAATTACCCATTAGAAAACGAATGAGCATGGCTAAAAAGGGCGAAGCACTAATCGATGACGTCAATTTGAAGTAAGTGGCAACATTGTTAGACCGTAATTATAGTAGCTTATACAATACGTATGTCAGTATTGTTGGGGATCTGCAGGCAATATTAGGGACGGAGGAAGATGATGTTAAGCGACTCTTCGCAATTCCAAGTGATGTCTATCATTTATATTTAGTACAACATTCTGACATCTATGATTTCGTACAGATTCTATTGCGGGGCGGGGATATATCGTTTAAAACCTTCTTAGCAGAGCATGATAGTAGTAAAGCAACTGTATTACGTCATTTGAAGCAAGTCCGCGATCTAACCCGCGCTTTCAACTTACGGGTTTCATACGAACCAATCCGGTTGGAAGGTGATGAGAAGAGAATTCGATTGGTCTTATCCGCCTTATACTGGTTGGCATCTGGTTGGCATCAATGGCTATTTGAAGAAATCAATCACGAATGTGTTTTGTCGGCCTTTGACTATGTCTGTGATGAATTTCAATTGCAAAAGCCTAACCTATTAACGCACGAAATTGGCGCCACGATTCTGGCAGTAACTTATTATCGAGTGATGGCCGGTGCAGTCGTGCAGCCCGATGAAAAATTAGCAACTATTCGGTATCCCTATCCTAATTTAATCAGTGATTTACTTGCAGCCGATTTCACTAAAGAATCAACGGGATTACGAACTTGTTTGGCAGAGTTAACGTTAACGGAAGGGCGTTCAGAAGCCGCTGGACTATTCTTCTTGTTACGGTATTGTCCAGTGCCGTTACGCTCAATAACAAGTACTAAGGTGACTGCTGATTGGGCAGATGAACGTTATATACCAGAAATTCATCGTTTTGTGACTGCCTTTTTGGAGCGTATTCCATTTGATATTATGCATGAGTTAGAGATTTCGCAGCACACATATGATATTTTCAAAAATGCGTTGTTAACGACTACGGTGACGACCTATATCCTTGGGATGGACGCGACCTCTGTCGTTTTTAATGAATTAGTCATTCGTATGCCGCAGCTAAAACCCAATGAACTACTCCATAAAAAAATTAGTGATACCGTAGATTACCTCTTATTCGAACCAGCTTTTAGTTTTTTAGCAAGTGGGCGGGAGAATTTGATAAAGGCTTACTATAATTTAATTCAACAAGTCATCCAGCAGTATCATCCTGTAAGCCAGGTGAAGGTCGCACTCGTGATTGAGCAAGATTACATTGGCTATATGGATATCTTAACAACACTCGATAATATCAAATATGTCGCTGTTAGTACGACCGATGAAGCTTTACGGGATGCAGACCTGATTGTTCGGACGTCGAGCATTGCCTTACCCGAAAACGTTAATCCGGAGGCGTTGTATTTTACGTGGCGCTTAAATGCTAGTAGCGATCACTATGCCCGGCTGTATGGCATTATTCATGAATTATGGATGCAAAAAGGTACCCAAGCATAATAAAAAAGCCGTTCGACAATTTGTCGAACGGCTTTTTTTTGTGCAATTAGGCACCCATATTTGCTTCTTGTTCTGCGTTTAAGGCTTTCACCCGTTCGTCAATCATTTCGATGACTTTTTGACGATCAGCTTCGTTTTCAACGAAGTCTAATTTGTCACCATCGATTTGCATCTTGGGACTTTCGTCATAGGCTTCATACCAAGCATCATAACGGCTGTTTAATTCTTTATAATAGTCGTAGAGGGTTGGATCGGCTTCTAGTTGTTCGTATGAACGACCACGTTTTTGAATCCGTGAAAGCATTGTTTCGAAACTAACGCGTACATGGATTAATAAGTCAGGGCGTTTCTTGTGGGCAGCAAATGGCAATTCTTGCATCATGTTGGCTAATAATTCGTCGTAGACACGGACTTCGGTTGCGGTAGCGCGACCAAGATCAGCGTTCAAGTGGAAGAGTAATGAATCTTCGAAAATTGAACGGTCTAAGATGTTGTTATCATCTGTATATGCTTGTTTGATACTATCAAATCGTTTGTTTAAGAAATAGATTTGTAGTAAGAACGCATATTTAGTTGGATCTTTGTAGAATAATGGTAATACTTCATTATCGTCTACTGATTCGTAAAAGGCTTCAGTGCCTAAGTGATCAGATAGATATTTGGTTAAACTAGTTTTTCCTGCACCAATTGTGCCAGCAAGTACGAGCAATGTCATCAGTCTCCCTCTTTTGACCATAAAATGTGTTTAAATTATTATTGATATACAACATATGGTGTTTTACAACCAAACGTCACTTAAATATTCTAGCATTTCTGACGTAAAAAGCAATCTTTGATTTTAGACAACGCAATAGTTACTATTTGCACAATTTATGGTAGGGTTAATTACTAATTATAAGGATTTTTACTAGGGGGAGTCGGTTTGAACGCAAGTGAGAGTATTTTTCTAACGTAAGCGGAAAATGATAAGTACGCCTTATTAATGGAGATTGTTGGTTTAAAACGGGATGAGTTGCCTGTTAAAAAGCGGATTGAACTATCGCGTAATAATCAGCCGCTCGTTGAAGATGTGAATCTAAAACAAGTAGCAATACTATTAAATCGCAGTTACGGTAGCTTGTACAATATGTACATGAGCATTATTGGGGACCTAAAGGAAATTACCGGACCGGATGTTGATGATATTAGAACCTTGTTCAGCGTTCCAACAGATGCCTATCACTATTTATTAGTGAATAAGTCAGAAGCGTTTGATTTTATCAAAATCTTACTCAAGGGTGAGACCGTTACATTCCAAGAATTCTGGGAAGCCCATGATACGAGTAAGGCAACGGTGCTACGCCATTTAAAAGGGGTGCGCGACTTAATTCGCTCATTTGATATCCGTATGTATTATGATCCACTTCGGTTAAAAGGCGACGAAAATAAAATTCGTTTAGTCTTAACGATGTTATTCTGGATGGCAACGGAAGGGCATACCTGGCCCTTTGAAGATGTTAAACGAGACGATGCACTTAAGGCGTTCGATGTTGCGATTGATCGGTTCCAATTGGAAAAAACCAATATTTTGACCCGTGAACTAGGGGCGTATTCAATCGTCATAACCTATTTCCGATTACTACAAGGTCACACGGTTTCAACTGAACTAGATGGCGATTTTATCCGTTATCCAGTTCCCAATATGGTTTCTGAATATCTAAAACAGCCCTTTGAAGACCAAGCTTTACGGATCAAGAGCATCCTTGCACAAATGACCCAAGAAGAAGCGATGGCTGAATCATTCAATATATATGACATCATTAATTTTGGACCGATTCAGATTCAGGATGCTAATCCCTACATGGAATCTTACGAAACGCGATACAAGCGGTATATTCCAGTGATTTACGAGTTTGTAGAAGCTTTTATTGATCAAATTCCATTTGACATCAAGAAATACCTAAACTTAGACGATGCGAATTATCAAGGTTTCGTGCAAACGATGATTTCGATGACGATGACCACTTACATGTTTAAACAAGATGTGACATCGGTGCTCGCTGACCAAATGATGGAAAGTGTTGAATATCTCAAGCCAAATGATGTCCTAAAACAAAATATTGATGATACGGTGGATTACTTATTAATCAATCCGAAAGTGTCATTCTTAGTCAAATTACGTGAAGAATTGGTCAGTGGTTACTACAACGTCTTGCGTCAGATGATTCAACGGTTTGCACCGATGAATAAAGTGAAGGTTGTCGTTGTGACGGAACAATCCTTCCTCGGGTACTTTGATTTGATGACTGCACTGAATAGTGTTTTGTATGTGGATGTTAGTCAATCTGACGCGGATTTAATGGATGCTGATATGGTGGTTACGACTTCGATCATTGATTTAACTGGCATCGTTAACCCAGAAGCGGTGATGTTTAAATGGCATCAAAATGCAGATAGCGATCATTTTGGACGTATGCTCGGTTTATTACGAGGTCTATGGATTCAAAAATCATCTATTGATGATTGAATTTAAAGATTAAATGCGGTATTCTTACATTAAGAAGTAAACACGTGAATAAGCGCCTATATGGATTGACAGAGAGATACCGGTTGGTGGAAGGTATTGAATCCAGCATTCCAGCGCAATAGTGGGTAGTGATGAACTACACGGTTCCTGGCCGTTATCAGTAATTGAGGGCACCTATTATTTGTAGTGGGTGAACTTGGGTGGTACCGCGAATTGAAGTCTTTTCGTCCCAATTAAGGGATGAGAAGGCTTTTTTTATTGTTGTTAATTAAAGATCATTAAAAGGAGAGAGTGCAATGTTAGATATTAAAGTCATTCGAGAAAATGTCCAATGGGCAAAGGATAAGTTAGCTAGCCGCGGTGTTCAAGCTGCAGAAATTGATGAGGTCATCGCATTAGATGAAAAACGCCGTGCCTTAATTGTGAAGACCGAAGAATTGAAGAAAAATCGCAATGCTGCTTCAGAAGCCATTGCCATTGCCAAGCGCAATAAAGAAGATGCGACTGAACAAATCGCTGCCATGAAGAATGTTGGGGCCGAAATCAAGGCTTTGGATAGCGAATTGGCTGAAGTGAAGGCCAAAGTGGACTACATCTTAGTACGCTTACCCAACTTCCCAGATGATTCAGCACCCGTTGGCCCAGATGAAAGTTTTAGCCGTGAAGAACGCAAATGGTCAACACCCCGTGAATTTGATTTTGAACCATTAGCACACTGGGATATCGGTGAAAAATTAGGCATCTTAGACTTTGAACGCGCCGCTAAAGTATCAGGTAGTCGCTTTGTTTACTATAAGGGTGCCGGTGCACGTCTTGAACGGGCCGTTTATAACTTCATGTTGGATCAACATGCTAAAGAAGGCTATGAAGAAATGATTACGCCGTACTTAGTGAATGGCGAATCAATGTTTGGGACTGGCCAATTTCCTAAGTTTACGGAAGATGTTTACACAATGACCAACGAAGGCGAACCCATGACTTTGATTCCAACCGCCGAAGTGCCATTGACGAACTTCTACCGCGACGAAATCTTGGATGGCGCACAATTGCCAATCTACTTCACTGCCTTATCACCAGCTTTCCGTTCAGAAGCAGGAAGTGCCGGCCGTGATACCCGTGGTTTAATCCGGATGCATCAATTTAACAAAGTTGAAATGGTGAAATTCACGAAACCAGAAGAATCATTCAATGAACTAGAAAAAATGACCGCCGATGCTGAAAATATCTTAAAAGCATTGAACTTGCCATATCACGTCATCACATTGGCAACTGGCGATGCCAGCTTCACATCAGCTAAGACATACGATATCGAAGTTTGGTTACCAGCTCAAAATACGTACCGTGAAATCTCAAGTTGTTCAGATTGTACAGACTTCCAAGCACGCCGCGCCCAAATTCGTTACCGTGACGAAGATGGCCACGTCAACTTGGTCCACACATTGAACGGTTCAGGCTTAGCAGTCGGCCGGACAGTTGCCGCCATCTTGGAAAACTATCAAAACGAAGACGGCAGCGTCACAATCCCAGAACCATTGGTACCATACATGGGTGGCATGACGAAGATTGAAGCAAAATAATTAATTTAATAGGAAGTCATTTGTTTCTTCCATAAGGGAGACGGTTGTTATATAAATAACGACCGTCTTTTTTTGTTAGATTAGAAACAGTTGTGAATAGAGAATAGTTTGGCGCATAAGACTTGAAATTTAAATGAAAAAAGGTTAGACTAATTTAGTTATCGTGGATATTGAATGTAATCAATTAAGCAACTTATATAATTAAAGGAGATTTTAGCATGAAGATGATTCAAAACGAATTTAAGTTCATTGCCAAGAATCGTTTAATCATGATTTCGTTAATCGCAATCGTGTTTATTCCATTCTTGTACAGTATCTTTTTCCTTAAATCTGTCTGGGATCCTTATGGTAGCTCTGGTGAATTACCAGTCGCTGTCGTTAATAATGATCAACCAGCCACTTACAACGGTGAAACGTTGAGCGCTGGTAAAGATATGGTAAAAGAATTGAAGAAAAACGACCAACTTGGTTGGCGTTTCGTATCAGCAAAAAAAGCACAACAAGGGCTTAAAGATAAGGAATACTACACTGTAGTGACCCTACCTAAGAACTTCTCTGCCAATGCTGCTACAGTCTTGGATAAGAATCCTAAGAAGATGCAAATTCAATACAAAACCAACGATTCATTGAACTTCATCGGTGAAGTGATCAGTGAAATGGGTGCCAAGGAATTGAACGCCCAAGTTCGGGAAACTGTCACAAATGCTTACGCTAAAGTGATGTTCAAACAGGTTAAGACTGCCGGTAAAGGGTTCAGTACTGCTGCCAAGGGTGCTAAACAATTAACAGACGGTTCTGTAACGTTATCAGATGGTTTAAATGTTTATACAGCCGGTGTTGCCCAAGTCAACGATGGTATCATGACGATGAAAACAAGTGTTGTGCCATTATCAGATGGTGTTAAACAATTAGCTGATGGCTCAAACACACTTAACAACGGCTTACTATTATTAGATAGCAAGACGGGTGCACTCGCATCAGGCGCAAGCCAATTAGATAGCGGTGCAGGTCAATTGAACGCTGGTCTCCAAACATTGAACAGTAAAACAGGTGCGTTATCTAGTGGTGTTACTCAGCTAAGTACTGGTTTAAACACATTAAATAGTAGTAGTAGCCAACTAGTCGGTGGTGTCGGTCAATTAGATGGTGGGACTGATCAATTAATTGATGGTAGCCAAAAATTGAACGCAGCATTAACGGATGCATCTAACCAAATTTCTGATCAATTAGAAAAAGGTCAACTTAAGATTGAAGAACTTCAAGATGGTATGACTGCCCTGGATGATGGCATTCAACGATTGAACGCTGGTATTCATGACCCTGCTATGGATGCAGTGACAAATCAAGTAACTGCTGATTTAACTGGTATTGGTGCAAATACCGCAAGTACAGCGGAATCACTTAACCAAATTAAAGCGAAGTTATACGATACGGATTCAAGCACAAGTGCTGCAAGTCAAGTAGCTAATACGGGTGCCCAATTAGGTACAATCCAAGCAGTTATGGCAGATCCTGCTATGCAAGCAACATTAAAAGCTAACCCAGCGTTAGAAACGAAATTAAATGCTGCGCTAGCAAGTGCAGGTGCTAGTGTTAAAGCTACGGGTGATCAATTAACATCATCTAGTGCAGATGCAGTTGCTATTGGTGGTAAAGCTGCTGACAATAAGGAGCGCTTAAAATCAATTCAAGCACAAATGACTACACTGATGGGAAGTCTTCAACAATTAAAAGATGGCCTTAAGAATTTAAGTGCCAAATCACCCAAAGCAAAAGCCAGTGTAAATGCAGCCATCGATACATTAACAGGTGGGTTAAAAACTGTTAACGCTGGTTTAACACGAACCGGTAATACTGCTGATACAATGGGTGCTATTCAAGCAACTGCAACAATTAATGCTGGTTTACGTCAAATGAAATTAGGCCTTGTTGGTACACCAAGTCAAATGGGCTTAATTCCAGGATTAAATGCTTACACTGCTGGTGTTTCACAAGCAAGCGCAGGTACAAACCAATTAAACGGTCAAATTCCAGCCTTAACAGGCGGTGTTAGCCAATTAGCAACTGGTTCAGCTGCACTTGCTGCCGGTACTGGTGCTTTAAATGCCCAAGTACCTCAATTGACAAGTGGTATCAGTCAATTGGCAACTGGTTCAACAGCCTTGAACAATGGTCTTGGTCAATTAAATGGTCAAATTCCAACGTTAACAAGCGGTGTTGATCAATTAGCTGCTGGTACAAATCAATTAACGGATAACTCAGCTAAGTTAACAGATGGTGCTGGTCAATTAACAGATGGTAATAAAACATTAGCATCTGCATTGAAATCTGGTGCAAATGAAGTTAACTCAATTCAATTAACGGATAAGACAGCCGATATGTTTGCTGCACCAGCTGAATTGAAACATTCAAATTACAGCTATGTGCCTAACTACGGTCATGCCTTAGCACCTTACGTCCTTTCAGTAGCATTGTTCGTTGGCGCAATTGTCTTCAACTTTGCTTATCCAATTCGGAAGATCTCAATGACTGGTCAATCATCAACAGCATGGTTCTTAAGTAAAATCACGGTTGGCGCTTTAGTCGCTGTCGGGATGGCAATTATCGAACCTGCCTTAATGATGGTTGCTGGATTAAACGTCGATCATCCAGCACAATTCTTCCTAATGGCAATTACCTTCTCACTTGCTTCGATGTCGATCATTATGTTCTTATCAATGACATTTGATAATCCTGGTCGTTTCTTAGCAATGGTCCTCTTGATGCTTCAATTAGGGGGTTCAGGTGGTACATTCCCAATGGAAATCACGAACCACTTCTACAACGTCATTCACCCATTCTTACCAATGACGTATTCAATTCTAGGGCTCAGAGAAGCAATTACATCTGGTTTAGGTACCGGTCAAATTGTTCAATCATTCTTTGTTCTCTTAGCCTTCATCGTCGTAGCACTCTTGCTATTATGGTTAGGAATGAATCATTTACAAAAAATCGGCAACGGTGGTCGCTCACAATTAGACGATAACCAAAAATTACAAGATGTCGAAAAATAATCACTAGAAAAAGCCTGTCAGCTAAATGCTGGCAGGCTTTTTTTAGTGCAATTAAGTATTCTTAACGTCTAAGAATGTATAACCGCGGCGATCATAACGGTTGCGACTTCTTGAGTATTCAATCGGTTGGCCATTATCGAGATAAACAACTTGTTCAACTTCTAAGACGGGATCAGTTGGGGCGCAGTCCAGATATTGCTGGTCATATTCATCGGCCTTATCGGCTTGAATATTGCGAAAGGCACCCGCGAACGTGAGGTGTAGGGTCTCCTTAAGGTAGGTGTAGATTGACTGTGCGAGAACATCATCAGTTAATCCGGGAACTAGACTCACTGGCATGTAGGTATGTTCGAGGACGCTATTAACGCCGTCGATAATCCGCAGTCGAATGATTTTGTAGACGGGCTGTTGATCAGCAAGCATTAAGCGCTCTTTAATCTCAGGCGTTGGGAAAGTCACCTCAAACGTGATGACCTTACTTGAGAGTGTTTTACCAATGTCGGCTAAGTCACGTGACATCCCACGGTATTGATCCGCCGGTGCCGTTGATTTATTCCAAAAAGAGTGGTCTAACACCTTTGTACCAGCGCCGCGTCGTGATAGAACGAGTCCTTCCATCGTTAAAATCGTGATTGCTTTTTTGATCGTCATTCGACTAGCATCGAATTCTTGAACTAAGTCGGTTTGATTGGGTAACAACGTATTAGCAGGATAGCGCCCTTGTTTAATCCGTTGTCGAATAATGTTGGCAATTTCTTCGTATTTTGGCAAAAAAATACCCCGCTTTCTACTTATAGTTTAGTGGAAACAACGGGGTAAAACAATCTTTAGTTTGCCAGAGGATCTTGCAGATGCTTTTTTCAACCGTTCATTCTTAGATCCTGCCGTGAAGGGGGAATTCCCCGCTGATTTAGTCGCGATTTTAAAAGATCTAGCCATCTTACCTGACTATCAACCAGCTGACTTAGCATTGATTAAGGCGAACACTGTGGATTTATTGGGGATTAATTATTATCAACCACGGCGCGTGAAGGCCAAGGAAACCCCAATCGACCATACAAACGGCCCGATGCCGGATGATTTTTTCGACAATTACGATATGCCGGGTAAGAAAGTCAATCCGTATCGCGGGTGGGAAATCTACGAACGTGGGATTTACGATATTTTGAAGAACGTCCGCGAAAATTACGGCAACATTCCATGCTTCATTTCGGAAAACGGGATGGGCGTTGAAGGCGAAAAACGTTATCGCAATGCGGATGGCCAGATTAATGATGACTACCGGATTGAATTTGTACAGGATCATTTGAAGTATGTCCATCAAGCCCTTCAAGAAGGCAGCAACTGTCTCGGTTATCATATGTGGACGTGTATGGATAACTGGTCATGGACCAATGCCTATAAGAACCGCTACGGTTTTATTGCGGTGGACTTAGACCATGATTGCCAACGGACGATTAAAAAATCAGGTCATTGGTTCAAGCAAGTCGCTGATCAAAATGGGTTTGAAGCCTAATCGAATTGAAAAAGCACAATCGACGAAACAATCGTTGATTGTGCTTTTTTGTCTGTTATATTCGGGTAAACTTGATAACCATCAAGTTCTTAAAATCGACTTTCTTCTATACTAAAGACAATCGTTAGGAAGAAGGGATTTTAAATGAAATTTCAAAGATGGTTACAATCCGTGAAGAATCAGATTGCGCTGACTGTTGGCGGATTGATTGCAGTGGCCTATGGCTGGTATTGGCTTGGTGGGGCGGTAATTGTGATGCAAGGGCTGTTATTGGTTGCGTCAATGATGGGGGTTGCACCGATTTTGATGCAGGCGTATCAAGCACTAAAAGTGAAAGTCGTCAGCATTGATTTGCTGGTCACGATTGCGGTATTGGGAGCGCTAATCATTGGTGAGTTCAATGAATCGGCGATTGTCACGTTCCTCTTTTTATTCGGGAGCTATCTTGAACAACGAACCTTGAAAAAGACACGGGAATCAATTCGCGCATTGTCTGCAATGGCGCCACAAACGGCACAAGTGTTAGCGGCCGATGGCACCACTACGACGGTGGGTGTTGATGATGTCGAGATCGATGATCAAGTACTGGTTAAAGCTGGCGCTCAGGTGCCGGTTGATGGGCAAGTCGTCCAAGGTAGTGCCTATGTCAATGAGGCTAGCATCACTGGCGAAGCACAACTCGTTAAGAAAATAGTGGGTGATGCTGTTTATTCCGGGGCAATTGTGGATAACGGGACATTGACGGTTACCGCAACGCAGGTTGGGGATGATACAACTTTTGCCCAAATTATTGAATTGGTTGAAGAGGCCCAAGATAGTAAGTCACCCGCGGAAAAATTCATTGATCGTTTTGCGACGTATTACACACCGGCCGTTTTAGTGTTGGCATTAGCGATTGGCTTAATCACGCGCGACTTTAAACTTGCGATTACGATTCTGGTGCTTGGTTGTCCAGGTGCGCTAGTAATTGGTGCGCCAGTTTCAATCGTGGCGGGGATTGGCAATGGCGCGAAGCATGGGGTTTTGATTAAAGGCGGCGAAGTCGTTAATGCGATGGCTGGCATTGATACGATGGTCTTTGATAAAACTGGGACATTGACTAAAGGGGACACGGCAGTTGCACATGTGCAATTTTATACAGCGGCAGAACAAGCAACGTTGGCAGTGACTACCGCGGTTGAAGCACAGTCAGATCATCCACTGGCGACTGCGATTGTGCAGTATGCACGGGAACGAGGGGTGACAGACTTACCAACTATTGAACGAATTGAAACGCTCAAAGGGTTGGGGGTACAAGCTGAAGTCGCTGGTCAAACAATTCGGATTGGGCGGGCCAAGATGATGACTGAAGCAGGGATCCGGTTAACCGGTGCGCAGATTGCGGCGATCACGGCCAGTCAAACAGCAGGGCAATCAACCGTGTTAGTCGCAGTTGACCAACAAGTTGTTTTATTAATTGGGATTGCTGATACTGTTAAACCGGAAGCCAAGGCAGCATTAACGCGTTTGAAAAAAGCGGGCGTTAAACATTTAGTCATGTTGACGGGCGATAATGACCAGACGGCCGCAGCAATTGCCAAAGCCGTCGGGATTACTGAATACCACGCGAATCTTTTACCGGCAGAGAAGGTTGAATTCATTAAGACCTACCAAGCAAACGGTCAAAAAGTGGCTTTTATCGGGGATGGGATTAATGATAGTCCTTCGCTTGCACTGGCTGACATTGGAATTGCGATGGGTTCTGGGACAGATGTCGCGATTGAGACATCCGATATTGTGTTAATGCAATCGACGTTATCCGAATTAGTGTATGCCGATTACCTCACGAAGGCGACGGCACGTAATACAGTTCAAAATATTGTGATTGCTGTTGGAACGGTCGGATTGTTATTGCTTGGCCTGATGCTTGGCTGGGTACAGATGGCTAGTGGGATGTTTGTTCATGAAATTAGTATTCTGGTCGTGATTTTCAATGCGATGCGACTGATTCGGTTTAAAGTTCGCTAAACTTGATGGCGGTCAATTTTTAATCATGTAGCGCGCGATATAGTAACAGTAATCAAACGAAAAGGTGGTCATTGAAATGGCAAAATTGGTGATGCAATTAGACGAGCTATCATGTCCGTCATGTATGCAAAAGATTCAAGCGGGTGTCAGTCAACAAGATGGGGTTGAATCAGTGAAAGTTCTCTTTAATGCTAGTAAAGTGAAAGCAGAATACGATGAAGCCGTGACAAACCCAGATGAATTAACACAAGCTGTAACTGACTTGGGCTACAGCGTTCAAAGTATCAAAGTGAAATAGGGGGCAATTAATATGTTATCTAATGAAGAAATCGAAACACGTTACCAAGCAGAAGTTAAACAAGCTGATGTTGATCACCATACACCAACCGCGGGTGCCATGATCGGCCATGTGATGGCTAACTTAACGATTCAACGGCGTAAACTCCGTCAAATGAAGTGGTACGCTAAAGGAATCAATAACCAAGCTTTTAAAGCGCAATTAACCACATTGCTTGCAGAAAATGATATGCTATTAGACAAGACGGCCGAACGGCTACTAGACGAAGGTGAAGTGCTTCCGACGACGCAAGCTGAGTATACCGAGTATGGGATGCTGACAGAAGAGCCGCGGATTAAGTACTGGGAGATGCCAGCGATGATTGCGGAAATGGTTGCGGACTATAATACTGCTAATCTATTTGTTTCCCGTGCGATTAAACTTGCGGAAAAAGAAGAACGATTTGCTCTAGCGGCGGATATGGTTTCTTTAATGGGCTACAACCAACACCAAATCCGTAAATTGCAAAGCCAACTAGGAAAAGCAGCGCGCGAAGGATTAGATGAAGAAGACGACGATTAAGATAGAGGGAAGTGGGCTAGGTGACTGACGAACAACATATTTGTGCTGAGATAGCACCGATTTTTAATCATTTAGACCGTGATAGTTTGGTCAAGATTTCGGCAGTTACCCATCATGAACGCGTTAAAAAAGGGACGTTGGTGATGAGCCCGATGGATCAGAAGCGGTTAGTGATCTTAGCTAAGGGGAGCATTAAGGTCTATCAGCTCTCTACAGCAGGCAAAGAGCAACTGCTACGCATGATGGAACCCGGTGATTTTGAAGGAGAAAAGTTACTTTTTAAAACGGAAGATGAGCCGTTGTACGGTGAGGTCTTGCAAGATAGTACAATTTGTACGTTATCGCGGAGTGATTTTCAACAGTTACTGTTAGCCTATCCCGAAATTAGTTTAAAGTTACTAGAAGCAACTACTGATAAGATGACGCGTTTGGAAAAACAGGCGAACTTAATCAATATCGAGTCAGTTGAATCCAGAATCGTGACTTATCTACTTGATTTAGCTAAAGCGAGCGGAGAAACTGAAGTGATGATTCCGATGAAGTTAAAAGAACTGGCAACATATATTGGAACAACGCCTGAAACCTTATCGCGTAAGTTAAAACAGTTAGAAAGTCATGCGCTAATTGAACGAAACGGTCGAAAGATTGCGATATTAGACTATGAAAACCTAGAAGACTTCTATTAGGACGTGAAGATTCTGCGAATTTTGCAGGATCTTTTTGTTTACCTATACCAATTTGGATAAAATTGGAACAAATAGCAGTTTAAAAGTATTATGAGGGATAATCAATAGCGCAGATTAGGGATGAGAATCCGGGTGATATGAATTATTTTTTCGATATTTATACAGGAATTCAATTTTTTTGAAATTTTTTCAAATTAGTGATTGACGTTGTCCCACTAGGATGGTAAGATATTCTATGTCGTCGAGAGATGAGCATGTAGCAAAACGTTGAATGAATATTACTTAAAAAAAGTTGTTGACATTCGGGTTTATACATGATAAGATAGATTGTGTTGCTTATGAGTTTTAACTTAATAAGTGATTAACTAATATCTGATGTAGACCTTTGAAAACTGAACAAAGTTTCGACAAACCAAATGTGTAGGGTCGCCCTTCGGGGCACAAAACATATTTGCAAAGTCAATTTCGCTAGCAAATAAATTAAGTAACAAAACAAGAGCTACAAACTTTTAATCGAGAGTTTGATCCT